>NZ_JAVJQP010000082.1:0-24430 GCF_040218875.1 Coleofasciculus sp. D1-CHI-01 | reverse complement strand
ACTCAGCTTTTGTACTCAATCAAGTACTTAGTCTGGTATGCATCGCTTCCTAGTCCTCTCCTTAATCGTCCAATTGCTTACTCAGACTACTGTGTGGCTGCTCATTTGGCTACTGAGTTACCAAAATGAGCGAACGGTGAGACACAAACTTGCGTCCGCAAGGTAAGGACTGGGTTATAAGTATTAGTAGCGAGCATGATGCTCAAGGTAGCGAGCAAGATACTCAGTGTTGCGAGCAAGATGCTCAATGGAGCGAGCAAGATGCTCAATGTAGAGAGCCAGATGCTCAATGTAGCGAGCCAGATGCTCAATCTAGCGAGAAAGATGCGCGCACTACTACGGCAAGGATTTTGCTATTCTTGATATTAGGGTTTAAACGCCGAACAGCTTAAAGCTGACTTTTCACGGCATATCATAATTTTGACCTAACGCCCTGAAGCGTCAGGTATGGCACGTAAATGTGTAGGGGCGGGTTTCACTACTATCACTTCGGTTGCACCCAGATGCAACTAAACCCGCCCCGATTCACAGGTTTCGTGGTTTCCCGTGAAATGTCAGGGTTATAAGGGGGTAGCTCACCCGGATTGGGTATAAGTCCTGGATTGATCAACATGGTGAGAGTAGACGCTAATTTGAGAGACAAAGAACTTGGACTGGTCTAGATTTAAGCGGGGATCGTTACAATGATTAATTCCATGTGATATAGGGCGACCCAATCATTTGAATAAACTCCAATTGTTTCTTTAAGCAAGCGGGTCGCCCCTACAGACTCTCATCTATTTTTATGATATAAAAGTATTTTAGGTAAGATTGTTAGCATCCAGACAATATAACAAATTCGAGTGTATTAAGCTGTTCGGTATTTAAACCTTAATGTCAATAATGACGCCATCCTTGTAGTGCGTTTAGCGAAGCCATGCCGCAGGCTTTGCATCTTGCTCGTTACTAATACCCAATTTAAATGCATAAAAGCTTATTCATTTTCTACTTCAGTCCGCGTAGGCGGACTTTGTTTGTGTGGCTGCTATTTTCAATCGCCCTTTTATATCATGTGCGGTTGATCTTGCAATATAGGTTGAGTTTAGTCAATATGGGTGCGTTGATTTTATCGTAACTGTTTAGGCGGACATGATATTATCCCTTTGTTTGTGTAGCTGCGATTTTCAATCGCCCTTTTATCCCCTCTGCAAGATACCATCTTGAACACTGGCGCGACGATACCCCCTAGAGGGTAGATGTTTCAGATCAAATTCCTCACCGTTTTCGCGTTTCCAAATCTTGTAATCAGAAAACGTAAGCGGGGTTTGGGGTTCACAGTCTTCCGGGATATGATCAGCTAAAACAAAATACACCGCGCCTTCTCCCATAACCTGAGCGATACCATTCCGGTTCACCACCAGCGAGGTTCCCTCATCAATGCCTATCCCCAAGACACTCTCAGCGATTCCATCCCGAAGCTGACGCGCCATAAATGTCATCAATCGACCCATGCGATCGCGATCGCTAAAATGGGTATCTATTACAGTACCCTTCATCAGCGACCAGTTGAACAGGTCATAACTAAACAGAATATCTTCGTAGGGATCATCTAAGGCATACTCACTATCAACCGCATCCGAACAAGCGTTATATATAAAATCACTTTGAATCATCGCCCCCGCACTGGTTCCACCGATACCACCACCTTTAGCGCCCACGGATTTAATCGCCTCTGCTGTCGCCGTATGCTTAAAATTTCGGGTATAGTCACACTGATCGCCACCTGCAAAAAATAACACCTCAGCTTGGCGAATTGTATCTGCAACGTTTGGAGAATTAGCATCATCCCGACTACGAATCACCAAGGTTTCAACTGAATCCACCCCATTCATCGCCAGAATCGGTTCATTATAGCCAGCCGAACCCGATGAGCGAATCACAATCACATCAACCTTAGCCGCACAGTCAGTGCAACCTCTCGCCTGATTAATCATCCACTGAATCGCTTCATCTACATCCGCCCCCCCGCCACCTAAGTCAAAAGCAATACCTGCGGGAACATTGACATCCGTCGAATTGCCATCAAAATAGCGGATAACCTTGGCAGATGCTGGTGCAACCCAGAGCGACAAACACACAAATACTATTGCCACGAGCTTGATGACTTTAGCAAGGGGCAAGCCGGAGGTAGATTGAAAAGGACGAGAACCCATAGAATTATTGGAAGATAAACCCTGATATCAATAATGGCACCAGTAAAAGGGCAGATATAACCGCCACAACCGTGACTGGATCTACATTGATAACGTTTTTTTCAGGTTTATTGCTCATCGAACACCCTCCCAAATTGACTAAATACTGCTTTACCACCCGACTGGGTAAACTGCTGTCCCTATCTTACTGCCAAGTGGGTGATCAAGATGGCAGATGAGTTTTGGTGCACAGATCTCAAATAATATATTTGTTTGTCTTGTAGGGGCGGGTTTCACGGCTCACATTTTTTTCCGCCCTGATGCAACTAAACCCGCCCCGATCAAGGTGCGAGGATTCTCTAACCAATCACCAATGACGCATGACTAATACGGGTCTTGCTGGATAGAAGCGTCTCTATGTATCCTACTGATGGAACGGTTTGTCAATAAAAGGGGCTGTCATGGCTAATTCAAAAAACGTCCTGGGTACAGAACTAGAAACCTGTTGTACATCTCCCATGACCGGATTTTACCGGGATGGTCAATGCAATACTGGAGGCGGTGACTTTGGCGCTCACGTTGTTTGCGCTCAAGTTACCGAAGAGTTTCTGGAATTTACCAAACAGCGTGGGAATGACTTGAGTACACCCGTTCCCGGATTTAACTTCCCCGGTTTAAAACCAGGCGATCGCTGGTGTCTATGTGCCTCTCGCTGGCAAGAAGCCCTAGAAGCGGGTGCTGCACCTCCTGTGGTTTTGTCTGCTACTCATGCATCGGCGTTAGAATATGTTTCCTTAAGTGAACTTCAACAATATGCTCTTGATGCTCAAGGTGCCTAAAAACTTGTGGAATTTTAATCAAAACAAACATTTTGAGAGTTTGCGATGTTTTGTCCATTTGTGTTTATTCGAGTGGGCATCTCAAAACATTTAGAAACGGTGCGTTACGCTTCGCTAACGCACCCTACAATTCTAGCAATAGACATATCGATTAGGACTTTCCGAACTGTTGTTCCAGACGTTCCGGCGGAACGTCTCCACCATAAGAGGCTTATGACTTATCAGTTTTGGAGTTTTGTACAGATGAAAGAACCGGATTAGAATTAGTATCAACATTGTCTAAAGCGGGTTTTAAAATCTGCCAAGCTTGTTGCGCTTCGGGTAAAAATTGATCCCGTGCAGCTTTCGCTTCGGCAAATTTAATTAACGTCTTGGCGAAACTCTTATCCGTCGCCTGCTGCATTTGTTCGGGAGTCAGGGGTTCGGGGCGAAAGAGTGCCTCAATTACCGGACGTAACTCCAACGCCTGCTGCTGTATCTCTTCGAGGGTGACTCGTAAGCTGGCTAAATTCGCGATCGCCTTCACCGCTTGAATGATTTCCGGTTCATCTTCTGGCGATTCAATCGCCGATGGGGGACCAACCACAATTAAATCTTCACTGCTTAACCCATCGGCAAAACTATTCTCATCTAAGCTGGTATCCTCTGGGTCATCCATCCGGCGTTCAATTTCTTCCAGCACCTTTTTGCGACTGCGATCGCTGTCCGTTCTGCCGCTGACTTCGATAAATAAACCCAGTTCCTTTAAATGTTTGGTGGTGTACTGAATAGTCGATTTGGTCATAATCGTTTCGATAAACAATAATTATAAACTACGATAAACTGTTAGATCTTCAAAGAAAAACCAACGGCTTATCCTTCAACGGTGCAAACGCCTCAGCATCAAAGCGGTATAAAGAGGCTGGACGCCCTGCTCCTCGTGAGGCTTTTAGACCCGTATCGGCTAAAAAACCCAACTTCAACAAACGGGTACGGAAGTTAGAATAATCGGAGAAGTGTTCGCCTAAAACAGTAGTATAGAGTTGATACAAATCACTCAGCGTAAAAACATCGGGTAATACGTCAAACGCGACAGGACTATACTCTAACTTATTCCGCAAACGCTGATATCCATACTCGATAATTTTGCCATGATCGAAAGCTAGGGAAGGAATCTGCTTAACCGGATACCATGCAATACCACTCACTCCCTCAGCAATGAACTGTGCTTCTTCAAACCGAACTAAGGCGAAGTAGCTAACCGATAGGTAACGAACGCCAAAGCTTTTTGGGGATTCCCTAGGATCGCGATGCGGACCACCAAAGGTGTAGAGTTGTTCCAAGTAGAGATTATTCACCCGAATTTTTTCCACCAGAACCCGATGGGCAGCATCTTCTAGAGATTCTCCCTGACGCACCAGCGTTCCTGGCAAACTCCACTGACCGGAAAAAGGTTCATCCTGGCGCATGATTAATAGCACCAAGACGCGGTTTTGTTGAGTATCGACCGAGAAAATAACAGTGTCAACACTGACTTTGAAGTCAGCTAACGCTGGTTGGTTGCTCGGTTTGATGCCGCGTTCTGACATGGTTATCCAAAACTGTGACGTTTTGAACTTAAAAAAGTGATAGTCCCCCTAAAAGTATAGCTAAGAACGTCCCTGTTCCGGAGTCACCGTTGATCAAGCGTACAATTTTTCGCGATTGATATACTCTTCGACAGAAGGTGTTATGACATCTGGCTCTCCTTTTTCACGATAGGCTGTAGAGGACACTCCAGGAACGTTAAGATCCGCGATCGCAACCTGAGTACCAAGCTGCCTTAATCGTTTTACTCCCGTTTCGTCTATGTCATAACCGGGACGCGGTACAATCAGCAACTGTACCTGGCTGAGTAATTCTTCAATCCGATACCAACGGGGTATCTGATTGACTAAATCCGAACCCACTACGAGAGTATAGTCCACCTCATCCCCCCAAATTTCCTTGGCTTTGGCTAACGTTTCTAGGGTTCTGCTACGACTCAACTCCTCATGTACGCCAATATCATTAGGCTGTGTTTCAATTTCGGAAATTAACACCTCTAACATCCGCTTACGGTGTTCTAGGGAGGTTTGGTGAGACTTAAACGGATTATCTGACGCCCAAACAGCGACTTGATCGTAGTGATGGGACAACCATCTGAGAATGGTTTTATGGGCTGCAGTGGGTGGATCAGCACTGGTTCCGAATAAGGCAATAGTTGTCATATCAAGAAGTGTTTTTGTAGTTATTTATTTTCCTTTAAATGCTACATTATATCTAAAGTTAGACATCAGCGGCTTCTTGCTCTAATCGTTTTTCTGTCTGTTGAGTAAGCTGTTTTAATTCATCCGAAATCTCTACTTGTAGTGGCTGGGGATCATCAAGTTGACGAATTGCATCAGGAATCATTGCCACAGTCGCCGCTGTACGTTGTTTGATATCCGCTAACGGTTCCGGTGGGTTTAAGCGTTTACCTGATTGAACCATGAGTTGCAACAATGGCTGTTCATTTTCTTGAGGGGATTCGGATGCCGTTGCCAGCCGATCTTTGCTAATTTTTCCTTCAACGCAATGGCGGAAAACTTGTTTGCGTCCAGGATAGGTTTCTTTACTACTCGACTGCTTCATTGTGGGAATGCCATCCATTTCCACCAGTTTGTACACGCCATTAACCGGCTTACCTGTCACCAGTCGTGTACCGACACCATAGCCGTTAATCATACCACCCGCCTGTTTAATTTTGGCAATCTCCCATTCATCCATGTCTCCACTGGCAAAGATTTTCGCTTCTGGTAACAGCGAATTCACTTGTTGAGACAAATCAGCAATATCTCCCGAATCTAAGCGCACACCTGCAACGTTTGTCTGATTCGCTTTGACCTGTTCTGCCAGACGTTGAGCCGCCGCTACTGTATCGTAAGTATCAATTAATAGAGGCGCAGTGGGAAAATAGCGTTGAAATGCACTAAATGCCTCATCCTCACTCCCCGATACAGCAGCAATTGCCATCACCAGAGAATGTGCCATTGTGCCACTGGGTTTTTGGTTTAACTTCAGTGCAGCAACCACATTTGAGGTAGAATCAAACCCGGCGGCTAATGCTGCCCGTGCTGCCCAGATTGCGCCTTGTGGACTAAACGCACGGCGGGTACCAAATTCCAACAGCTTGGCATCCTCTCCAGCGACATCTCGCATCCGTGCCGCCCGCGTTGCAATTAGGGTTTGGTAATTAATTGTATTCAGAATATACGTTTCAACAAGTTGGGCTTGCCACAAGGGGGCTTCAACACGCAGCAGTGGTTCATTGGCAAAGACAGCCGTTCCTTCGGGTAAAGCCCAAACATCACCAGAAAATCCTTCGGACTGAAGTACAGACCAAAAACGGTCGGGGACTTGATCAAACAGTCCTGTTGCCTGCAACGCCTCGATTTGAGAGTCCTCGAATTTAAGGTTTTCCAGATAATCTAACGCTTGTGCCAATCCCATGGCAATTAAATAGCCAAAGCCGTTAGGCAAACGGCGCACGAATAACTCAAAACTGGCGCGTCGATTCTCTAACCCTTCACCCACATAGCAAGCTGCCATGGTTAGTTCATAGAGATCAGTTAACAGGCTGTAATCGGCTGGAGTGAGAGTGAGTTGTTGGTCTTCCTGTGGCATAAGTTTCAGATGGGTATTGTTCAGCGTTTATTGTTCATTGTTGATTGTCATGAACCATGAACAAATCAGACGTATAGCGCGTAGCGCTAGGCAATCGGCAATCGGCTCAATTGTAGTAGCAAGCCTCCAAATAGCCCTATACCTTCTGAATTAAATTTGGCATCGGAGCAATTTTTTGGCACGAATACTTCCCCCCCCACAAATTACGCCTTAAACGTCAAAATCGGTCGTAAACGCGCCACTACACTTGCCATCTCTGCCTTAACTTGTGCTTCAATTACGGGCTGAATGGGCTTATAAGCCACAGGTGCTTCTTCAATCCGCCGTTCTTCCCACAGGGTAATGCAATCAACACCCGTTAACCCTAAGGTTTCCTCACTATAACCCGCCCCGCGACGACTCAGTTCAAAGCGCGATCGCAACCGTCCCGCCCCATGAGATGCACTCCAGAGAAAGGCGGGATTTCCTTGACCCACGACTAGGTAAGAGGGTGTCCCCATTGAACCTGGAATAATCACAGGCTGTTCTGCATAAGCCGGACAAGCGCCTTTGCGAGTGATCCACCGATGAATTTGAGCGGATTCCTGTTGAGGCAATGTAATATTATGGGGCAAATCATAAACCAAGGGGGCTTCTATATCCCCATAAACCTGCCGTAAGCGCAACCGTAACAGTTCCGCTAACACAAGCCGATTGACAAAACCATAGTTAACGGCGGTTGCCCGATCTTCAATCGCCTCAACCATCTGAATTTCCACAAAATGATTGCCACCGCCAATGGTTCCCAATCCCCCATCTCGCACCCATCCCTCCTCTGAAACGAGTTCCTCTGGTGCCCACCGTATTGACCCATTCAGGGAACCGCCTAAGTAAACGCGATCGCATTCAGTGGCTAACTGATCCAGTTCAGAGTTGACATAAAGCCCGACTGGTTTTGGCTGTCATGGTGACATCACGAGTACCCAAAAAGTAATCCCCTTTGATCAACTCAACAAAGCGATCGCGTTTGTTTAAAAAGTCATCAATCGATATATCCGCCGTATGTAATCGCATCCCACAGTTGATATCAGAACCAACGGCGGCGGGAATAATCATTCCTTCCGTTTCCACGACTGAACCGATAGCAACTCCGGCGTCACCGGGGTAAAAATCCGGCGTAGCACAAACCTGACAAACATGACCCCCTGATGGATGGCGAATGTTTGCCAGATTCGCCAACTGTTTAAACGCTTTCGCTTCCACTGGAAACCCTTCTGGCAGTAAAACCTCTGCTACAGGCGCATTGGGGGAATTGTGGAGACGTACAGAGTAGATCGGATGGTTGTAGTCAACATCCAACCCCTGTCGAGACAATGCCCGCAGGAGTCGGCGCAAATTTCTCGGCTGCATAAGTATACCTAACAAGTCACAACGACTCGCCTTAATCAATGTGGAGCATTTGGCAGACTTCGGTGCAGCAGCCGCAGTTAAGCCTGCTTGTGCCATTATATAGCACTACGAGGTACGCAAAGGACATCAGTTGATCCCAAGAGGGAACAGGGAACAGGGAACAGGGAACAGAGAAATATGTCCTAACCTGTCTTGGTACTGCTATACTATTAGGCGTTTAAGTTTGGTGAACTCTCGTCGCGAATGTCAGGGTTTCCCAGCATGAGTGCAACAAATCATTACATAATGTCAAGGATGTAAACGAAAATTTATACAAATAGCGAATAATCGGGCGTTTTACTGAACCTTGAGAAAAGTATTGCAAACATAATCAAATAAATGTTGCAAAATACTGTTTTTTTGTGGTGTATCCCTCATAATTAACAAGTGAATTGCATACCAATACACCAATTTAAATCTGATTGAGATTTACTCTATTAGGAGGACAAGGTTATGAATATTTCCAAACTGTTTGCAGAAATGACCCAATATATATCAGAAGCGGTTGTGAGAATTTTCGGTCCCAGTGACGATGCTTATCCCTCTACGGGCGTGCAACCCTTCAGTGGTGAACCTTTCCACGAACCCAGAAGAGCGGATTGGTAACCTCCGATAACAATCGGTAAAAAAATCGGTTTGGTAATTGTTCATGGGTTCATTCCCAAAAATAAGTTGGTGAAGATATGTTAAGTATCTTCACTAACTTTTATTTAAATATTTAGTCTTAAAAAGAAATAGATTTGAGAAGCTGACTCCTAGGACATCGATCAAGAAACTGGGTTTCTGGTGAGGATGACTATCAACCTTTCACCAAAAGAAACCCAGTTTCTAGGAATATGACCGACGCTCTAGGCGTCTACTACCTTCGACCGTTCTGATGGAGAGTTTCGTCTCCCGTTGGTAGTAGCAAAGTGAAGGAAGCGACAAAAACTTCACACCGCCTTAGCTGAGCAATTCGGTTGCACCGTTTGCACATCTGACGTCGCTCTCCTTCGATGTGCAGCGAATGGACAATAACGGAAAAACTTCCAATCCGGTGCAATTCCCTTGTTATTTTCCATAGTAGCGGCTAAACTCTTTTAGTTTATCGACCGTTAGGTATAAAGGACAACAATTTGCTATCCATCTAAAAGAGTATAGTTATCGGTTCTACAAAGAAAGTTGACGCAGTTGATGCTGCTGTTGATTGAACTGCCGTTGTTCTAACGTTAACAGCTTGTACTCAATGGGAGGACGCATATCCCACTGGGTTTCGGCAAACATCAGTAGAGAGGCAGCCATCACGATACCCGTGGTGAGAAACTGCCAACCTCCGACATAGTTTAAAAGCGCAATACCCAGTAAATGAATGATACCTGCTAGGGTAAAGGCACGCGATCGCATCCCTAGTCCTGTACCGATGTAACCCACAGCGCATAATCCCAACCATAGGTGACAAAGGCGAATCAACAAATGTCCCCAACCCAGGAAAATGCTCAAATCGGTGAGAATCACACCACCAATCATGAGGATTCCCCAGAAATAAAGTAGCCAATTGAGGCGTTCAACTTTTACCCAAAAGTTGGTGAGTGACACCATCGATGCGGTACCAATTAGGGTGAGTCCTGACCACAGTCCAGCTTGGAGTTTCCAGCTAATCGGCAAAAACTGGGCAGTGATGAAAATCATGGCGCAAATTATACCCCAGAACAGGAATACCTGGTCGATACGGGTATAAAAGGCAGATAGCAGTGTCTTCCGTCCAAGTTGCCAATGCAGGCGTAACAATCCTTGACGGTCTTGGTAGTCGAGTGCGTGCTGTTTGGTACGAATAATTGGCTCTGTTGGATTGAAGAAGTTCATGCTGTATCTACGTTTAGCAAGAAGGTGCTGTAAAAGGTGATCAGTCTAAAGGATGATTTTTAACTATGTTAACAAAATATTACGAAATGTGTATAACCCATATTCCGCACTTCAAGTTGAAGTCCAAAACACTATACCGTTAACTTTCTGCGATTAACCATCTTTATGTTTTTCATTATTCATTAAATATACTAAAAATTTTCACGCAATCTTGTAAATTATTCTTAGCAAAATCAGGAGTTTTATCCCAATTAATCGGCTGAAAATTACTGATTTTTATCGGCTTCATATCTTCAAATGACCATTGTACCTCTTCCGCCTCTAGAGAGGGTTGGCGATAAGCGGTTTTAACATTTTTGACTATATTTTCATTGACTATTCCTTTAAAACAACGACTCTGCTCAGTTTGCCAAAAATACTCCTGTCCAATTACCACATTATCAGTTTTCACAAACACTAAATACCGACTACCCGGACGGTCAAACTCCGATGATTCGCCATAAAAATAATTGCCATCGGGTAAATTTGTAATCGTCGGCTTACGGTTATCAACGCCTGGTGGTTTGGGTAAAGGGGGTGGGACAGCTTTAGAAGCGTCTGGAGTGGGCGAAGGTATCTCAGGGGAGACAGAGGGGGTATCAGGGACTTGTTCAGGAGTCGGTAAGACAACTATCTCTGGGGGCACAGATGAAATCGTGGGCGTGGGGAGGGGTGAGACTGTTGGTGTTTCTGTAGGAAGGGGTGAGACATTCGGGGTAATCAGGGGAAAGGAAAAATCAGCGGGTGTTTCTGATACGGGGGGTGAGGGACTCTGGGCATTTTGAGGGGATTTAGAGGACTTACAGCCAAACAAACCCAGTCCCACAACCGTGAGAATCACCAACCACTGAATTCTGGGGATACGCCGCCAGTAAGCCTTTCGGGTGTCAGAGTGAGAGTCCTGGATATAAATATGACCCGCTTTCGCGTCTATCGTTGTCTTGACACTCTCCGCCCTATAAGTGCGGAGATTCTTAGTTCCGTGACACGCCTTACAATTATCTATCAAAAGCGGCAATATGTCAATCACCCTCAAACCCTTACTGTTTCCTGTTAAATCGTTCAACAAAAAAAAGGCTTTTCAGCTTTTAGAAGTTAACTTGACCGAACAAGATTTTGTACGGTTTTCCTTCCTTGTCCTCTTGTCAACCTTGTCCTCCTTGTCTTGACCCCACCCTAAAGTAAAAACCTACACCTGTCAGGGGGGGGAGGTGGTAACCACAAAAACAATCACCGTCGCCAGCGCCAATGCTCCCTGAATGACATTCCCGACCAGCGAACCTACTACAATTCCTACACTCGCTTTCAACGCCGCCTTTAACCGTAGCTCTAATTCCAACTGACGGCGAGATAAAAACTCACCGATAAATGCTCCCAACAGTGGACCAATTAAAATCCCTAACAAAGGACCCCCCACAGGTAAAGCGGGAAGTAGCCCTACAATCCCCAAGACTAAGCCAATAATCGCACCCATTTGCCCCCACTTGCTCGCCCCTGCCCGTTTTGCTCCCCAGTAGGTGGCTAAAAAATCAATGCCGACACTGAGGAGTAATACCCCAACAGCAACGCCCAACGCCAAACTTATCGCACTTAACCCTTGGACAAATCCCCAGACTAAAATTGCCACAACAATTAAGCTAGAACCGGGAAGACCAGGGACTACAGCACCCACTACACCCACGAGCATCAGGGCAATTAATATCCAGTAGAGCAAAGTGATAGACATCTAATACTTAACGATATTAAGGTCAACGTTCCTCAAACCCTTACATAAGATAAAAGACAAAGGACATAAGACGATCCTAACCGTTGACGTTCGACTGTACTGACTGACTCAACGTATTTCCTAGTTTATCAGCTAGCCCCTCAATCCAGCGCTCATCTTGTTTGGTGTAACTGCGGGGAGCATTCGCGCCTAAAATTAAAGCACCCTGATTGCCCAGAGGTTGACAGATGAGTCCTTGGGTATTTTCTGGTAAGTAGTCAAATTCGATTCGCCCTGGATACAGTTTCAAGTCAACCAGGTAAATGGGTTTTTGTTGTTCCAGAACCCGCTTCAGGATAGCACCGGGTTTTACCTCTGGGTTTTTTCCCAATACTCCCCGCCTTAGTAGTACTTTTCCCTGATAAAACACAACCAGCGATCGCGTCACGGTATTGGTTAATAATAAATGTGACGCCCAAGCCAGTTCCGTTTTTGCCGCCTCCGGTAACTCTGGTGTCAGTTCAAAGCCCTCCTCCCCAACTAAATCTACCGCATCTGGCGATCGCGGCTGCACTTGCTGCCACAGCAAACCTGTCAAAATCAAGATGGCACTGAGAATAACCCCTAGTGCGTCTGAACGTGCCTGAGATTCCGTAAGTTGAGGGGTCAGCAAGCGATTGATCAACAATAGCGTTCCGCCTAATCCCCCCACAATAAACGGTAATTGTCGCAACACAGAATTTTGATCAGGTTTAGCCATTCTTTCCACAGCGTTATATTGTTTCGATGAACGCAAGCCTGTCCTAACTGTTGTAGCGGTTGCTACAACACTCAACCTTCACCGCTCAAAACCCAACACTCAAAATTTATGTCTCCCCATCTTCGAGTATCCGTTGAAATAAATACCCTGTCCCCCGTGCGGTGAGAATCAACTCTGGATTGCTCGGATCATCTTCGAGCTTGGCTCGCAGTCGGGAAATATGCACATCGACAACGCGGGTATCGACGTGGCGTTCTGGGGTATATCCCCACACCTCTTGTAAAATTTCTGACCGAGAGAAGGGTTCTCCAGAGCGACTGACTAATAATTCCAGGAGACTGAATTCCATCCCTGTGAGCCGAATCCGCTCGTCTCCCTTGTAAACCTGTCGTTTGTTTGTATCAATTTTGATACTAGCGACATGGATTACCCCAGAACTGGGAATCCCGGACGCTCCTACCTTGTCCACTCGCCGCAATACCGAACGAATCCGGGCTTCTAACTCTTTGGGAGAGAAGGGCTTGACCACATAATCATCCGCGCCCAACTCTAACCCAGTAATTCTGTCGGCAACATCACCCAATGCCGTTAGCATGATGATGGGGATATCCGATTCCTTTCGCAACTCTTGACAGACGCCGTAGCCATCCAGCTTGGGCATCATCACATCTAACACCACTAAATCGGGTTCACTCGTGCGGAAGGTTTCTAAGGCTTCTTCCCCGTCGGCGGCGGTGACGACATCGTAGCCAATCATCGACAGGCGAGTTTCCAAGATCCGGCGGATACTCGCTTCATCATCGACAACCAGAATTTTTTCCTTATCAGTTTCCAATTGATCCAAGACTCCTAATTTACAGTCAACGAAGTGTTAATTTATCAGTAGCTTATCTCTAAGATATAACGTTATACGAAGCTTTTTTAAGTCATAATGCTTTCGTCTGACATTTTCTTACGACTTTTTAAGATTGGTTTAAGTATTGAAAATTCCTAGCACCTTGAGATCAGGATGCCTAAGACTAAATCCATCTATGTTTGTAATCAATGTGGGGCAGAACACTCCCAGTGGTTCGGCAGATGCTCCTCCTGTGGCACGTATAACTCCTTAGAGGAGAGTATGCTGTCAACAACGACCACTTTAAGAAGTGGGGGTTGGCAATCCAATACCCGTGCCTCTACTCCCTCTCCTACTTCCGGACGCGCTCAACCGAGGTCTTCACTCAAGTTCTCAGAAATTTCCAATAATGTCCAGAGTCGATTTGCCTCTGGGTATAGCGAACTGGATCGAGTGCTGGGGGGAGGGATCGTCCCTGGCTCCTTGGTATTGATTGGCGGTGACCCGGGGATTGGCAAATCCACGTTGCTGCTACAGGTGGCAAATCAACTAGCACAGGAGCATCGTATCCTTTACGTCTGTGCCGAAGAGTCGGGACAACAGGTGAAACTGCGAGCCTCTCGCCTGGGTGTTGGTGCTGCTCCGATTCAGGAAGAGACAGATAATAATAGTGAGCAGACGAATAATGGTGCGCCCAAAAAGCGAGGGAAGTCGGCAAAGTCGAAAACGGCGAATGGGGGTAAAGCCTCCCAGGAGCAAGAGCCAAATCTGTATGTGTTGGCAGAGACTGACTTAGAGGAGGTGTTACGGGAGTTGGAGTCCCTAAAACCCCAAGTCGCCGTCATTGATAGTATCCAGACGCTCTACTTTGCGGCGTTAACCTCGGCACCCGGTTCGGTGGCGCAAGTGCGGGAATGTACCTCAGCCTTGATGCAGGTGGCAAAGCGGGCGAATATTACGTTATTCATTGTCGGACATGTGACTAAGGAAGGCGCGATCGCAGGACCAAGGGTGCTGGAACATTTGGTGGATACGGTATTGTATTTTGAGGGCGATCGCTTTGCCTCCCATCGTCTGTTGCGATCGGTAAAAAATCGGTTTGGTGCAACTCACGAAATCGGGATTTTTGAAATGGTGGATAAGGGGTTGCAGGAGGTGCTGAATCCGTCGGAGTTATTTTTGGGCAATCGGGATGAAATGAGTCCGGGTACGGCGACGGTGGTGGCTTGTGAGGGGACTCGTCCGATTTTAGTCGAGTTGCAGGCGTTGGTTTCCCCAGCCAGTTATGGTGCGCCGCGTCGTTCAACCACTGGCGTGGATTATAGCCGATTACAGCAAATTTTGGCAGTCTTGGAAAAACGGGTAGGGATTCCTCTGTCTAAATTAGATGCTTATGTGGCTACGGCGGGCGGGTTGGGTGTCGAAGAACCGGCGGCGGATTTGGGGATTGCCATTGCAGTTGTGGCGTCATTTCGCGATCGCATGGTTGATCCGCGCACGGTGATGATTGGCGAAGTTGGCTTAGGGGGACAGGTGCGGCTGGTGTCACAGATGGAACTGCGGTTAAAGGAAGCGGCAAAATTAGGATTTAAACGCGCGATCGTTCCTAAGGGTCAAATGTTACCGGATCTGGATATTGAGGTGATCCCGGTTTCCAGGGTGCTGGATGCAATTATTGCTGCTTTACCGGGAGGATTGCGACAGAATTCAGCAAATGATGCCGAGGAGGAAGAAGACGATTTTTAGAGATTGGGGTGTGTGAAATATGGGATAAACATAAACATGAAGCTCTACTACTACAAATCCGATGAATACGCCAATTTTGGTGATGAACTCAACCCTTGGCTCTGGAACCAATTAATACCCAATATTCTAGATGAAGACAAACGAACACTCTTTGTTGGAATTGGGACTTTACTCAACAGAAAATTACCCAAGGCAGAGAAAATTATCGTATTTGGAACGGGTGTGGGATATGGATATGGAACTGTACCCAAAATTAATCAGTCTTGGACGATATATTGCCTCAGAGGACTTCTTTCTGCCCAAGCGATCGGTGTTGCCAAAGAAGTTGCCGTTACCGATGCTGCTTTACTCGTCAGGCGATTATTTCCGGCGAATCATTCTAAAACCCAGCGCTTTGCTTTTATTCCTCATTTCAAGCACGCTATCCTTGCAAGTTCAGCTTGGGCTTCCATTTGTGACCAACTGGGATTTGCCTATATTGATCCGCGTTGGTCAATCGAAAACGTTTTATCGGCAATTAGCGAAACTGAGGTATTACTCGCTGAAGCCATGCATGGTGCTATCATTGCGGATGCCCTGAGAGTGCCTTGGATTCCGATCAAAACCAGTGCCAATATTAACTCCTTTAAATGGCAGGATTGGTGTCTGTCTCTAGGTATTGAATACCAACCTCGGTATGTTATGCCTCTCTGGGATTTCTATCCCGTGTTTCCAGAGGCTCCTTCGACTCGCTTGCGTATTCGCCCAGAAATTAATTACTGGATAGATTGGTTAAAACAGGAGCAATTAAACGTGTTTAATCAAATTGGCGGTGATCCAAATCAGCGAGTAGCCCGACAACTTATGGATATTGCCAAAACAGTGAAACCGAATTTAAGCGATGAGTTAATCGTTGAGCGTCTTACCCATGAACTAGAGACAAGACTACAGCAATTTAAGGACGATGTTAGAGCGGGGAATTTTGCCTAAAAGCCGCATCTTCCTCATCTTCTCCATCACCCCCAGCTTCCCCAGCTTCCCCTGCTTCCCCCACTCCCCCAGCTTCCCCAGCTCCCTACCCCCACCCCAATACTTATTCAGCAACCCCTATGTATTGTGGGGAAAGAGGAGTTTTGCGATCGCTGCTGCGGAACGTTGTTCTCGCCAAATCCAGTGGTTATCCTGTCCCTTCTGGCGAATGTGAGTGATGGCTTGATCAATTAGAGAACCAATTTCGTCAAAAGTTGAGAATGTTGCACCAATTGGGACAGGGAAATTCACTTGATGATTGATAACTGGATAGTCAGAGGCAATAATATAACAGCCACACGATCCCGCATCACTAATTACACCACTGGTTCGGTAGTAATAACGCTCTTTGTCGTAATGAATGACCAAAATATCTATCTGTTTTAAAACACGGATATAGTCCTCTTCTTTGGTGGTGTCATAGAGGGATACTCCCAGTTGATCTAAATAATTCGGTTTTTGTCCAAACGGTGTACCAATGATTAGTTCGCATTGATCAGCCTTTGAGCCGAGGTGTTTTTGTAATTTTGTAATTAGTTTTGAAATAGGTTTATCCTTTCGGATCATCCCCACCACACCTATCTTAATTTTAGTATCTAAAGGCAAGCGTTCACCTGGCAAAAGCTTGGGAGTGACTTCACTGAGGATTGGATGAGGGATAATTATTTTGGATGATGCGGGTAAGCGGAATTTTTCTGGGATAACATGATCATCGGTTTCAAATAAAACGACTTTTAAATTATTGAATAGTTGCAGATACGTTTTTAGGTAGACTAATCCAAAGAATTTAATTTGGCTATTCATGGCAAATTGTTGATTACCATGTAAGCTGATGAACACCTGTTTCCCCCTTAAAGCCAGTAAAGGCAGAATTCCTAATAAATGTTGGTTATAGATTTCAAATATAAAAATTGCATCGATATCTTTAAGCCGTAAGGCTCTAATGCCCATTGAGATGTGGCGATACTCGCGGCGAATTTGCAGTCCTATAGAGTAATTAGGGATTGATTGGGTAATTTTTTTGAACCAAGGAGGTAAAGGGGTTTCTATAGACAAGAAACCTATTTTTTTAGTCTTGATATATTGCTCAACGAGTAGAATGTCTTTCAGACCCGGATGCATTAATTGCATTTTTTTATGTAATAACGAAACAGTTTTACTTGGATCTGGGTAGATACAGATGACTCTTCGGTACTTATGGTCAAACCCTAGTTTTTAGGAAGGAAGAGAAAAAGCCATTTGAGTCAATTTAATAATTTTTTCTGATCACCATAACTCCCGGAGAGGCTATTTTTTTGGACAAAACTTTAAGTAATGCACGTCCCAGTATTTTAATATCGTAAACTAATTCTAACAATAAGCTTACATATCCTAACTGTTTCTCCATCAGAACTCCCCGATTGATAATTCCCATGTCTACTAAGTGTTGGCTATTTTCCAGCCGCACAGAAATTTCTGGATCGTATAGGTTAAGTGGCTTATTTTCGGCAATAAGTTGAGCATATTTTTGGTATTCGACTGCTCCTTGCCAATGCTGATCCCTCTGGATTTCTGATTTAACATAATCGATAAAAAATGAAAAATATTTAAAGTGTAGCAAACACGCCGTTGTCGAAGACAGTTTAATATTTTTGGTGACATGTTCTGAATAAAATATCATCGTATCATTATATTTAAGCAAAGGGAACTTGGTTAAACAGTAGGGCTTCTTGCCTCGTTTATCGTCACTGCCAAAAATACGTTGTCGCAATCCTCCCCAATAATAATCTCGGATTTTTCCTTCCTGGTGATGATAATACTGTCTATCAAAATAGGGACAGACCTTTAAAAAGTCATCTCCAGGATTATAGTACGCTTCCTGAACAGGCTGCTGCGAATACATGTCTAACATTATCCCTTGAACAGCATTTTTACCTTGCCATTCTATTTGGCGACAAAAATCGTTTAGGCTTCGGGTTTCACAATCGGGATAATAGAGTATTTCATCGGCATCAACGATTAAACACCAATGATTTTGACCATAATTATTGAGTAACAATTTTAGCCAATTTAGTTTATTTTCTTTGAAAGATTCTTGAGTATACCATGTATAGACATCCTCTTGCTGGATTAAATACTCTAAGGTATTATCTTCTGAGTCGTTATCGACGATAAAAAACTTAGATATTCCTTTTCCTCGATAGTAGTTTAAGAAAAAAGGCAAACGTTTGGATTCATTTCTGACAATTACAAAACATAGGATTTCTGTGCCTGTTAATGCTATGTCTTTAGAATCAACTCTATTTAAATTTTTCATGGTTAATCAAAGCTAATGATTTATTTATAAAAATTCCGCAGGAGAATCGTGAGTAGCAATTCCATTTCTCCAGCAGCAACAACATCCGTTTTCAGGACAGAACGATATTTGAGGAAGTGGAGAATAAGTTTTCTTATATCATTGCCTAGATAGATCGGGACAACCAGGGGTCTTTGCCAGGGTTTATAGGCTAACATTCGCACCTGATATCGTAGCCGACCATTATTTTGAAAAAAACGCCGCAGATACTCTTTATCAAAACGCGATTTAGGAATAAAATGGTCAATTTCCATGGCTGGATTGAACCACAGTTCCCAACCACCTTGCCAGATGTATGACAGCATTTCTAAATCTTCATTGGTTTGAGGGAGCAAGGGACGTTCAGGGACAGTTTCTATCCAAGCCTGTTTGCGAATAACGATTCCGGCTCCTGGAGGAAACATTTTTTTGCGGGTAGAGGCATACTTTTGGTTATAGCAATAGGGTTTCGTTCCTTTAATCAGGGCAAAATAACGGGCAATTCTGTCAAATCCTGGTGGGGGTTCTACTTCAAATTTGCCATGGATTTGTCCTCCATACGCCCCAGCTTGCGGATGAGATTGTCCAAAATGATAAGCTTGTGCCACCCAATTGGGTTTGGGAAAATTATCGTCATCCAGAAAACCGATTAAACCACCCTTGGCTTCTCGGATGGCACATCGTCTAGCAAATGCTAGTCCTTGTTCAGGTTCCAAGTAATAACGAATGGGATAAGGTTCAGACCAATTCGCTTGGTACTCTTGAACGATCTTAGCCGTATCATCCGTGCTATTATTATCAACGACAATAATTTCCCAGGAAATAGGCTCCGTCTTTTCTTGCGATCGCAACCTATCCAGAACCTCTGCTAAACGATTCGCGCCGTTATAGGTACAAATCGCGACAGTAAAGTCGATCGCACTCATGCCTCTCATCTTCCTCTGGGGAATAACTCTCCCACTCATTTAATCGTGAGCTGGAGTCGAGCGATTAGCTTCGCTAGTGCCGAAGGCAATCGCTCAATCGCTCTCTCCCGAATCCAAATCTGCTCGCTTGTAGCAAATACACCGAGGAAACACCATGCCATATTGTTGGTTTGACCAGCAGGCGTGGTGTAATTAAGAGTTTAACCTGTCTCTAGAAGACTGTCACTCGGTATGCAAAAATTCCAGATATGCCTGACTCATTTCCTTCACCGCCATCTCATACAATTGTTGACCATGCTCCGGTTTAGCTAAGGCGGGATTAGACCCCATGCGTCCATCAGGATAGCGACGGCGGAAATCTGTCGCCCCGTAAATTGGGTGTCCAGAGGCGACATTCGCCGCTAATGGGGCGTTCTTGATTGCTTCCGGATAAAGGTATTGGGTTAACGCCACTTCGCTGGGTGTGGCGTGAGATCCTTCCTGATCACCATACCATTGTTTGGCTAACTGATACACCGATTTACAGGTAAACCAGTTAGCAAGGCGACATCTGACTTGATCGCTGTTGGGAATGTTGAGATCCCAGAGATAGGCGTAACTCTCAGAAAACGCGGCTTTAACTGTAGCAACGTTACCACCGTGACCATTAATAAAGAAAAATCTGGTAAATCCAGCCCGGGTTAAGCTGACTAAATAATCTTGGATGACATGAATTAAGGTACTAGGTTTCAGGCTGATCGTACCGGGAAACCCTGTATGATGCAGCGCCATCCCCACGCTAATCGTGGGACTAACGATCGCATTCGTCGCTTCACCCACCCCTCGCGCGATCGCTTCAGCACAAATTGCATCAGTACCAATTAATCCGGTTGGTCCATGTTGTTCCGTTGAACCAATCGGCAGAATAATCCCCGGCGATCGCTTCAAATACTCCTCAACCTCGATCCAGGTCATCAAATGTAGCAGCATTATCCCTTCTAAAAAAATGAAAGCAGGTGGACTAGGGTTACCAGCCTCCTGCTTTGTTTCTGTAAGACCCCTCATTCTGTCATACTTGCGTATGACATGTATTACACTACCTCTAGTGTATGTCACCATGGGAAAATCGGCAACACAATTGTGCAAATTGTTTGAAGTCTTCAAAAATTCACAGGGTATAGTCACACCAGCTGAATCTTGTGTCACGCTAGACGTAGAGTTCTATTTCTATATCGTTTCAACACCATGATTTTGGTGTATATCTTGGCTTAGAAGTTCAGATACCCAATTTCCTTACCATTTATGCTTTCTGTCGATCTACCGCAAAGCCCTTCTACTCCAGAACTGGCACAATCCAACCGCATTCTGGTCGTAGAAGACGAGACTCTCATCCGAGAAATGCTGATGTTGTCCTTACAAGAGGAAGGTTATGACGTGGTGACGGCGGCTGATGGTCGTACCGCTTTAACGCTTCTGTCTGAGGGCGACTCTAATGACGAGGAGTGCCAGTTTAGCCTGTTGATCCTAGATTTAATGCTGCCTCAGGTTAACGGACTCGATTTATGTCGCTTGATTCGATACAAAGGGAATTCCATTCCCATCTTGATTCTCAGCGCCAAAGCTAGTGAAACGGATCGGGTTTTGGGGTTGGAAGTCGGTGCCGATGACTACCTGACCAAACCCTTTAGTATGCGGGAATTAATCGCCCGTTGTCGCGCTCTCCTGCGTCGTCACCGCTATAATTCCATACCGCCAACGCCGACGTTACAGTTACGGGACATTACCCTCTACCCCGAAGAATGCCGCGTCACGGTGCGTGGCGAGGAGGTGAATCTCTCACCCAAGGAATTCCGACTGTTGGAATTGTTTATGGGGTATCCTCGTCGGGTGTGGTCTCGCGAACAGTTAATTGATCAGGTTTGGGGACCCGATTTTCTCGGCGATACCAAAACTGTCGATGTTCACATTCGCTGGCTGCGGGAAAAATTAGAAAAAGACCCCAGTCAACCGGAATACTTGATTACCGTTCGTGGCTTTGGCTATCGGTTTGGCTAATTTATTTGGATGCGACACCGGCGATCGCGTCTTACCCAAATCAGTACCTCTATCGCCCTGTCGAAAGGCTACAATAACTAAACCATCGCTCGGCAATAGTCTCATTAATCACACCTATGACCCTGTTGACATTTCTCTTGGGTCTAGCTCTAGGAATTGGGGTTGGCTTATGGTTACAACACCGCACCAAACAGCAGCTCAAGCAAACCTTGGAGTTGTTACCAGTCAATTCGACCAGTAACTCGTTTCCTTTAGAGTCTCGTTTACGGGGAGCAATTACCCAAGCGAATCAGCAGCGCCTTGTCTTAGAAGACCAACTCAACGCCATTCAATCCCTATTTCAAGTCGCGCCCGTCGGATATTTGCAAGTAGACGAAGACAATCACTTAATTTGGTGTAATCAGCAAGCGCGTCAGTTATTGCAAATTGACCGATGGGAACCCGGACAGATTCGCTTACTTCTAGAGGTGGTGCGATCCTACGAACTGGATCAGTTAATCGAGAAAACTCGCAAACAGCAACAATCGATGAGCCAAGAGTGGGTATTTCATCCTGCCTGTATGGATGGTGCAGCCATGAGCGAAGTGCGATCGCTCACGTTGCGGGCGTATGGTTGGCCCCTCGCTAATGGGCAAGTTGGTGTGTTTCTGGAGAATCGACAACCTTTAATTGAACTCTCGGAATCTCGCAATCAGTGGGTGTCTGACTTAGCGCACGAATTGAGAACCCCACTCACGTCGATTCGCTTAGTCGCAGAGGCGTTACAAGGACGGGTGAATCCTCCAGAAAGCCGTTGGGTTAATCAACTCCTGCAAGAAATTAATCGATTAATTGACTTGATTCAAAATTGGCTAGAACTCAGCCATCTTGAACAAGATCCGAACAAGAGTCTTACCTATAAATCCCTCGACCTAAACGCTTTAATTCAGTCAGCTTGGCAACGATTGGAACCTTTGGCAGAGCAAAAAGACTTGCATCTTGCCTATCAAGGACCCGATACTTTACCCATTCAAGCCGATGAGTCTCGCCTGATCCAAGTTTTTTTGAATTTATTAGATAACAGTATTAAGCATAGCCCACCTCAAGGATTGATTCGAGTTGAGGTAACCACTTCAAAACAGGCTGAACCCACGGAAAAAGCGCTGATGCGAATCGATATTATTGACGAAGGTGCGGGGTTTTCAGGTAATGATTTACCTCGTGTATTTGAGCGACTTTATCGAGGAGATGCTTCGCGATATCGGCAACCTACGTCTGATAATGTAACTACATTGGGGCGCAGTAGTGGGAGTGGTTTAGGTTTAGCAATTGTTCAGCAAATTGTTCAGGCTCATGGTGGTACAGTGAATGCTAAGAATCACCCAGAAACTGGGGGGGCTTGGTTACAGATTCAATTGCCTTGTAATTAGTCATTCGTCATTCGTCATTCGTCATTTGTCATTTGTCATTCGTTAGGGAACAGGTAATTCATACTATTGTTTTCTCCTGTTTTCTCCCCTCTACTTTATAAAACCTTCTCTCTAATACGTTTAATCCCTCTGCGTACCTCTGCGGAAACCTCTGCGTACTCTGCGTTTAAAAAGGATTATCGTCATGGCATTTTACTGGCGCAAACCTTGCACCCCTACCCGGATGGAATAGGTTGTAGGTTAAGTTAATGGTTATTAAAATAGGGCTAAAGCCCTTACTACGAACATGACTATTTGCAGCAATCCTTGGCTATCTTACAGCGCCTGAAATCCCCCGATGCGGAGACGGTTAGGGACATTTTGAATCGGGTGAGGCGGATGTAGGTTCTGCAACGGTATCCGGAAGCGTTCCCGTAGGGGCTTGGTTTCCAAGCCCTTGGTTTCCAAGCCCTTCTCCGATTATACTGTTTATTGAATCAGAGAAACCCTTTTTTTGTCAACCCGTTTAATCATAAGAAATTAGGTTCTGATACCAACAGGTGAAGACAGGGCGACCCGACTCAATTGAACAGATAGAGTTGTTCATTAATACCAGCGGGTCGCCCCTACAACTCTTTGCCAAAGACAGTGCGATCGCTAAACTCTTAAATTGGCTTGAATTGATCAGATTGGACTTGAGACTCATCCGATCCTGCACAGTGAGCGATCGCACTTCTGAGATAACCACGATTTACTCCCTTTGGCTCTTTCTCCTTGTTGTCAAGTCCTGATAAGTTAAACGATTCTTTCCCCCAGAACGGTTTATTTTTTTCAATCTTTTCCCCGTCTTAACACAACGTCATAATTGCTCGTTTTTGACCTGCTTTTGGCAAAAAGCTACGCATTTTCAGGGGGTACGGGGATTGTGAGATTATTGTACGATTTTCAACTATACTATTTATTGTGGGTGTTTTATGGATAAAAATAATCTAGCCCCAGCTAAATTCCTTGAATCCTCGTAGAACTTTGTATAATTGATAGTTTTCATCTCACTGCCAATGTACCCTTGGACGCATGTATTTTGTTAAACTTATGATAAAAATCATGACTAAGTATTGACAAAAACACAGATGACACAGAAGGGATAGCACTTTGTCGAACACTCAAGGGTGGGGGACACAGATTGACCAGACAAGGAAATAATCCCCCCACAAGCTAATCATTGTTTTGAGCGGGGACTAATCATCTTTCCATCTTTGGGCAAGGGAGAACTAACGCCTCTGTGAATATCCGATATACGCCTCAAGGGGTGACAAGATAAAAAGTAGACAGGGTGTAGGGTGTAGGGAAACAGAAGGAGGTTAACCCTGAGCGAGGTTGACCCTGAGCGGAGTCGAAGGGTCAACACTCAAACCTTCTTCCCTGGATTCACACAGTAGTTTACTCCAATTTAACCTTGATCTGCTATCAATAGAAGTAGACAGAATTGAATTTGTCCTAGGGCAACTCAATCACCCCGCCCATCAACAGTATGGACGAGGCTAACTTTACCCCGTACAGGGGAGACGCCTTAAACCATTAGGCAATTGGGTAGAACTAAATCGCGACTATCCCCGACTTCAGCGATAGCAAGTCGGGGTTGGATAGCGGATGATTTACGGGTTTCAATATCCCGTCAATCATCAAATTATTAGTTTTTATTTACTAAATTAAATGGTAATATGGGGATATG
>NZ_JAVJQP010000049.1:0-74801 GCF_040218875.1 Coleofasciculus sp. D1-CHI-01 | reverse complement strand
TGTTACCGTTTGTCCCTCCAGAAACAAAAAGAGGGCGGGTTTTGTTGATCAGTTGTGGGTAAACCCGTTCAGTAAACGGCTAAACCCGCCCCTACAATTAACCGTCTCTAACCATCCAAATTAGAAATCCCAGAATATGATCAACTGGGGGTAACGGATAATCAGTTAGCGCAATTGTTACCGTTTGTCCCTCTAGCTTCAGAAACCGCCACTGTGTACCACTGGTTACACAGCCATACACCGTCGTAATCGAACGTTCCGCTGCCGCATTAAATCGCTGCGCCGCCACCATTTCCGCCACACATTGACCTAATCCCGTGCGAATATCTGCCTTCTTTGCTTCCGTTAATATTACCACTGGGGCTTGAATAAAAAGTTGCTCAACCGAACGAGACAAAATAAAATCACACACCCCATTTAAACCGACCGAGGGATCGACATCAAATTCTTCTCCTGAAAACAAGCTAACTTGAGAAGATAAAAGGCGTTTTACTTCCCAGAGAATTGGGTAAATAATACCCTCAGACCGTGCCTTTTCACTCCCTGTGGCGGTTAAAGGTAGACTCGTTTCTAGGAATTCCGTTAATATGGGTGACGGTGTAACCGGAGTCACCTCCGGCAGAAATTGCGGAACCTCAACCAAGACGAGATTAAAGTCTGCTACGGCTTGAGCAAGGGTAAACTGGCTGTAGGACATAGGTTATCCATTTGTCATATAACGTTTGGTTGAAGACTTACACTTTGCTAATTATCAAAAAAATTACCATACAAATTAATAATATCATGTCCGGTTAAATACCCATAATTAGGGTGAGGAGGTGATCTGACTTTTCACGCCATTTAGAAAAATCGACACATGGGGGAGAATTCAAAGCCTCTCCAAATAAAAAAATATATTCCGCTTCCCTCTCCTTGTAGGAGAGGGCTAGGGAGAGGTTCGGAGAGAGGTTTGGAGAGAGGTTTTCCAGATTTTAAGGCGGTGTAACAAGGTGAAAGTTAATGGAATTTATTTCTACTCTTCATTCAAATCTAGCGGGATCTCAATTACAAATTCTGTTCCTTTTCCCAGTTGACTATTTATCTGTAACTGACCTTTATGCTTTTCGACAATAATCTGATAACTAATCGCCAACCCTAAACCTGTTCCTGAACCCACAGGCTTGGTCGTAAAAAAGGGATCAAAGATTTGGCGTTTGACCTCATCATTCATCCCTGAACCATTATCGGCAATTTTAATAACCAAATTGGCATTGTCTTTAATTTCCGTACAAATCCAAATCGTTGGCGGATTCGATTCAAACCCATTGTTTCCTGTTCTCCATTTCTCTTTCTCCTGATCAATGGCTTCAATGGCATTGGTGATAATATATGTAAACACTTGGTTAAGCTGACCACCATAACAGCCAACTTTAGGCAGATCGCTATACTCTTTAATCACTCGAATAGCGGGTCGGTCTGACTGAGATTTAAGACAGTGCTGTAACAAAAATAGTGTATTATTAATTCCTTGATGAATATCCGTTAATTTAAAATCTGATTCATCTAAATGGGAAAAACTCCGCAACAACAGAATAATCTGACATATTCGTTCTGCTCCCACTTGCATTGAGCTGAGAATTTTGGGTAAATCTGACTGCAAAAAATCCAAGTCAATGGCTTCGGTTTCTGCAACAATTTCGGGGCTAGGATTGTTGTAGGTACGTTGATAAGAATAAAGCAAATTTAAGAGTTCTTCCAGATAAGTTTTTGTAATCGAGGCATTACTGTAGATAAAATTCAACGGATTATTAATCTCATGGGCGATTCCGGCAACCATCCGACCCAAACTTGACATTTTTTCGGATTGAATAAGTTGAAGTTGGGTTTGTTGTAATTTCTTTAATGCCTGCTCAAGTTCTAAGGATCGTTGCCGTTCTTTCTCTTGTGACTGTAATAGTTTGTGATTTTGGTCAATGAGTCGCTTTTGTAGATTTCTCAAGGCAAGATGGGTTTGAACACGACATAATACTTCTTCGGGTTGCAGGGGTTTAGTTATATAATCAACCGCACCAATTTTAAAGCCTTGGACTTTATCGACGGTATCAGAAAGTGCGGTCATAAAAATTACGGGAATATCTTGAGTCGATGGATCTGTTTTGAGGCGTTTACAGGTTGTAAATCCATCCACTCCCGGCATCATTACATCTAACAAAATCAGATCCGGCTGGGCATATTGCACTTGTTCAATCGCACTTTCTCCATCTAAGGCGACTAATACTTTGAAGTCAGATTGAGTTAAATACTCAAAGAGAAACCCTAAATTAGTGGGGTTATCATCGACAATCAACAGTTTACTTTTATCCGGAACTTGAAGGGTCATAATAAATGATAACTGATGAAGCAAGCAACTAACCAAGACATATAGTGATTAATAGGGTAATGGTTTGGCTATAACGATGTAATCAAGAATTCCCGAATACAATGAACCATGAACCATAAACTATTAACCATCACCAAGATGATCTTGAATCAGTTCCCGCAGTTGTTTCAATCGAAACCCTCTCGCTAACTGACAAATTTGGCTTGTCAAGGGTTCAAATTGCGAATTGTTTTGGGCTAGAGATTCAGCGCGTTCGATAATGCCTTGGATATCCCCCATTTTAACTAAATCAGCTAATGCTGTAATTTCTGATGCGGGTAGGGAAATAATCGGTGTCTGCTTCAGGTTAGCCGCCTGAGTGGGGGAGAGAGATTGGGGTAGGGAATAAATCCATTCTAGGTTTAAATGGAGTGCGATCGCGTCGAGAAGTTGCTGGGTTTCCACAGGCTTGGCGAGAAAACCCCGACACCCGGCGGCGAGACTCTCCTGCTGAATCTCAGGGTAGACACTTGCAGAAAGCGCGATCGCGACGATATCTTTATCCTGGAGTTGAGGTAACTCTAGCATTCGGCGTGTGGTTTCCAATCCATCCATCCCTGGCATCACTAAGTCGATTAAAATTAGATCAGGGTACAACTCGACAACCTTCTGCAAACAATCTTGCCCATCAACCGCCTCTATTATTTCAAACCCTAAAGGCTTTAGCATCGCCCGCAATAGAGTACGATTCACTCTATTATCATCTACAATCATTAATTTGCGTTTGTCCCCTTTGAAGCCTGTAATCCGGCGTTTGGCAGAAGGATTCGGTTCGTGCCATCCTGAGACTAAGGGGAAATTAATATCAAACCAGAATGTACTGCCGTTACCGGGAGTACTCTTAACTTTAATTTCACTCCCCATCAGTTGAATTAATTTCTGGCTAATCGCTAATCCCAGTCCCGTTCCTTCAGTCGCATGGCTATGATCACTGACTTGATGGAAGGGTAAAAAGATTTTGGTTAATTGACTCAAATCAATACCCACACCTGTATCTTTAATTTGAAAACGAATTGTTTTACAGTGTTGAGTATTGAGTGTAGAGACGTGCCATGGCGCGTCGGTAGGGGCGGGTTTCACTTCTATCGTTTCGTGACTCGCCCGGATGTGACTAAACCCGCCCTGACTGAGTGTTAACGCTTCGCTTTGCTCATGGTAAATCTGGTTGGTACAAGCCGATTTTACATCAAAGCGGTTGACAACACTCACCGTAAATGTTACCTCACCCCCATCCGTAAACTTAATCGCATTACTGAGTAAATTACACAGAACCTGTCGCAGTCGTTTGTTATCTGCCATCACCCCATTAGGAAGTGGCGAAAGCACTTGATAGGTAAAGATAATATCTTTTTGTTGGGCACGTAACTGAAACAAATCAGCCAGACTATGGAGAAAGTTCGGCAAGTGAAACTCTGTGGGATAGAGTTCCATCTTTTGCGCTTCAATCTTAGCTAAGTCGAGAATGTCATTAATTAACGTGAGCAGGTGTTCACCACATTGGTGAATAATGTTCAAATTATGGTGCTGTGGGTTGGTTAACGTTGTATCTTGTTTGAGCAGTTGAGCATACCCTAAAATACCATTCAGCGGCGTGCGGAGTTCATGACTCATATTGGTCAAGAATTCGCTTTTGGCACGGTTGGCAATTTCGCTGCGTGTAGCTTCTCGAACTGCCACTTCTTTCGCTTGCTGGAGGGCTTCTTCAGCTTGTTTACGTTCGGTAATATCTAAATAGGCAACAACCACACCCGAATCGCGTAACGGAATCGGTGAAGCGGTGGCACTAATCCAGGTCGTTGTTCCATCGAGCTTAACGATACCTGATTCATGGTTTTTGATCACTTGGTTTTGAGTTAAGGCTTTGACATTGGCAAATTCTGATCGGGGCATTACTGTACCATCGGGTCGAATAACTGTTAATTGAGGTGTAACACATTTACGGTTAATTCGGTCAGAAACGGATAGTCCCAAAATTTTCTCACTCGCAGCATTTGCTTCAATCAGATTCCCCTGTTTATCAGTAATTGAAATCCCAATGGGTAAGATTTGGAACAAGGTTTTATATTTTTGTTGACTTTCCCGTAACGCCTTTTCCATACGCTTGCGATCGCTAACGTCAATGTAGGCAATGGCAACGCCATAATCAGCGAGAGGAATGGGGGCGGCTGTGACGCTAACCCAAGTGATTTTATCCTTGGCTTTGACAATTCCCATTTCCATATTTTCAATGACTTTATTTTCGGTTAAAGCGCGAACACTGGCAAATTCAGAGGCTGGCATAGGAGTACCATCGAGTCGAATAATTTGCCAATTGGGAGCATCATAAGTGCGACTGGTGTGTTCTTGACGGGATAGTCCTAAAATTTCCTCACTGGCTTCATTGGCTTCAATAATATTTCCCCCTTGATCAGTAATGGAAATACCAATCGGAAAGATTTGAAACAGGGTTTTATATTTCTGCTGACTTTCCCGCAATACCTCTTCCATTTGCTTGCGATCATTGATATCCTCACAAACGATAGCGATATATCGGGGTGAACTCTCTTCATCTTTAATCATCGATACCGTGATCCGACCCCAAACACAAGCACCATCTTGGCGCAGATAGCGTTTATCAATGGTGTAGTTTTTCCGTTTACCTTGTACGATTGAATTAAATAAATCAGCATCCAGAGACAAGTCTTCTGGATGAGTCAACCGAGAAAAATGTATTCCAACAATTTTATCAGGAGAGTAACCTAAAAACCGACAATTGGCTTCGTTAGCTGTCAGAATATACCCCTCTAGATTCAGCAGGGTAATTCCCACCGAGACATTCTCAAAAATAGAACGGAATTGTTCTTCACTCTCTCGTAACGTTTTTTCAGCCTGTTGGCGATCGCGAATTTCTCGTTTGAGTTCTTCGTTGGCTTGCTGTAAGGCTTCGGTGCGTTCTTTTACCCGTTGTTCTAGTTCAGCATTTAAGCTTAATATTTTGGTTTCAGCTAATTTTATTGTGGTAATATCGGTAGCGACACCTAAAATTTGTTGGGGTTTGCCATCGGGAGTTTTGGCAAACACTGTATCTCGGCTATAAAGCCAGCACCATTCCCCATTGGCACGACGCATTCGGTATTCAGTTTCGATAATTTCGCGATCGGAAGCTGTCGCCAAGCGTTCCATTCGTGCCGACAATTTGGCTAAATCGTCCGGGTGCATCAGTTGAGGAAACAGGGTGTCTCCCATGGCTTGTACTGTTTCCGGAGAATATCCCAAAATATCAGTAATGGTGCGATTATTATAGATATTACGCTGTTCGATCAGATCGTAAATATAAACAATAGCGGAAATAGATTGACTGATTTGTTCAATCACATGCTGGGATTGCCGCAATGCCTTTTCCGCTTGCTGATGTTCAGTTACATCTCGCAACACTAATAGATGATGATCCGGCAACATATTGGCGGTACCTTCTAACTCTACGTCGCGTTGAGTTCCATCGGCACGCCATAGACAAAAGTTATGGGTGATTCGCCCTTGTTCGAGAAAGCGACGCCAGTGGTGAATAGTAATCGGTGTCGTCTCCAATAGCGTGCGATGCAGCAGTTGAGCCTGAGACAATTTAAATAAGATACTCGCCGCCCGATTGACTCGGAGTAATTGTCCCTGACTATCCGCAATCACCATAGCATCCAGGGAGTCATTGAAGATGGCTAGAAACGCACAAGCCTCAGAATCCCCTTTTTGTTCCTGAAACGGGCATGGCGTCGGGTTGGCGGGTTGGCTTTGACTGGGGTTGCTAGCAGAGTAATGGATAACCATACTGTATTCTTGCGATCGCGTGCGTGAGGTTTGCCCAAACCCGGTATTCCGCCATTGATGCGACAGATCCTGGGTTGGGGCATACTCCTATCTACAGTGCGATCGTCATCGAATCCCTATTTTGACGCCCCAGTTTGACACGGTGACGCCTGATCCGCCTGATTGCATACCACAAAAATAAGTTGAATAGCTTTTATTTAATACTTTTTTAATAGTCTTGTCCGATTCGCTACAGTCAGGAAACTCTAAATTTTTGAAACAGATGTTTATCCTCAGAATTTCCTCAGATTTCGGTTTTAGTCTAGAGATATAGCAGAGTTGTCGTAGATTGTATCACACTCTACAGTCTCGTCAAACCACGCCAATAACGGTATCGTACCGGAATTGAATTGAACTCTACTGCAAATAGGAAGGAAAAAGATGTTTAGTCATACTTGTCTTTGTTGCTCACACACCTTACTCAGGCACATTCGCTCTCACCAAGTCTACTGGTTCTGCCCCCATTGTTACCAAGCCATGCCTGAATCAATTGAACCCTACTCACGGCTGAATGCATCCCAGCTTTTCGAGCTTTCTGTTGTAAAATCTTATAAAGTTGGTAATAGCCAACGCAAACAAGTGACCCAAGTCCCTCAAACATGCCATATCGCCTAGAGGCTAGAGTCGTCATTAATTAAATCCCTTTGTAAACTCATTAAACATTAAACATACGGCATCAAAAATTATTCTGCTTAGGCGAAACTATTATCCCCGATTTAAAAGAATTTTTTAATTATCGCCTAAGTAAGGCTCAAATCCTTACTGTTCCCTATTCCCTGTTCCCTATTCCCTATTCCCCAAGTACAGAAAAGCCAGTTATGATAGTATCTTGAAATAAGCTCAACTCTTATTTCATCAGGGGAATAGATAAATAATGCCAGATAGTCAGCGATGGGGTGAGGTATCCGCTTTAGTTTCAGGAACTTGCCCTGATTTTTCCGTCGTCCTCCCCCTCTATAATGAAGAAAAAAGTATTGCTGCTACACTGGAACACTTGCAGACAATTCTCAAATCTGTGTCGTGCAACTCGGAAATTATTGTAGTCGATGATGGTTCGACGGATCACACGGGTCAAATTTTACAACAGTATCCAACTATTCAAGTGATCCGCCATGGAATCAATCGAGGATATGGTGCAGCGCTAAAGACGGGAATTCGATATGCCAAATACTCGATTATCGCGATTACAGACGGCGATGGAACTTATCCAAATGAACGCCTTCCCGACTTAGTGAAACTGGCAATTCAAGCCGATATGGTAGTTGGGGCGCGGATTGGGGCTAATGTTCGCTATTCCCGAATTCGTAAGATTCCCAAGTGGTTTCTTGTCCACTTCGCCCAGTGGGTGACGAAGTATCGCATTCCTGATTTGAATAGTGGAATGCGGGTGTTTCGCAAAAATGTGGTGGAACGATTCTTGACTATTCTCCCGGATACTTTCAGTTTTACCACCACGATTACAATTGCCATGCTCACGAATAATTATATCGTCCATTACGAACCGATTGATTACTATCATCGAGTGGGCAAAAGTAAAATTAAGCCAATCCGTGATACCTTAGGATTTATTCAGTTAATTCTCCGCATGGGCGTCTATTTTGCACCAATGCGAATCTTTTTTCCTGTGGCTAGTTTATTCTTTGTCGGCTTTTTAATTTCCCTGTTTCAAGATGTCTTTATTCGGCAGGATTTAACTGAATCGACTCTGATTCTTTTTGTCGCAGCTACCCAAATCGGTATGTTTGCGCTTTTGGCAGATATGATTGACAAACGTAGTAATCGGATCTAATACTAAATTCGGGTCACTTACCAAGGACAAATGACAAATGACCGTTTACGTTAAACTGTGTTGACTTACTGACTACTCTTTTTATAAATTTTGATTTCTGGATTAATTTTATCGAAATTGGAGTAAACGTACATGCGATTGATATGTCGATAGCCTAATTCTTTATGATTGAGTAAATCCCATTGGGGGTCAGCTTTATACTGAAACACTAAATCGTAGCCAAGTTCTTCTGTTTCTAGTTTAGAGAAAAATTCATACCTAGGTGTACCAGCTTCAAAGCGACGACTATCGTAGGCACTCGTGCCAATAATATAATCTGGATTTTTCTGCTTGAGAGTTTCCAGAGTCGGGCGCTTGAGACTTTCAGAACTAAATTTTTCTAATCGGGGTAAATATTTAGCATCACCAGCTCCTACAATAAAATCGTTGGGTGTAACGGTTTTTGTCATCCATTGTTCAACCTGGTATCGCGAATCATGGGTCATCAATACATTAACGGATGTGACATAAAAAAAGGTATAAATAAATACAGCGATAAGGGATAAAGCTTTAACGCGAACTAGCTGGGCAGAGGGGTTGAGGAAATCCCCGATTAGCTTACCGCCAAAAAACGCCAAAATGAGACAGACGGGAAACAGATAACGCAGGGCGTTATACATGACAATGCTGACAAAAAATAAATAATACGAGACAATCGGAATCAGTAAACAGAGGAGATAATAGTGTTTTCGTTGCCAAACAGCCTTGAGCAAACCCAGCATACAAATTCCGTATAAAAGCCAGCCAAAAGACACTCTGATATGCCTAAAGCTTTGCCCAAACATGGTCAGGTGTCCCCCCAGGCTGCGCTCAAATCGAGGACTGATGGTAGCGCCCCCTGATGTAATATCATTGACATGAGCAAAGAAGCCATTTAAGTTAAATATAACGTTGTGGATAGCGAGAAATAGGGCAAGTCCTACGCCTAAGGAAATAACAATTTTTCGGTCTTTCAGCGCTGTCTTCAGGGTGACGGATGAATCACGTTGTTGCAAATACCGATAGTGCTGCCATACAATAAAGCCAGAGGTTAGGATATAGAAGGCATAAGCTTGGTCTTTCGTGGCAACCGCGATCGCGGCTGTCGCTGCAAATAATAGATAATCCCTAGTTTGTTGCTCTTTTAAGATGCGGATATAAAAGAATAACGATAACATGAACCAGAATAAATAGGGAATATCAAGGTTAATGGTTTTAGCATAATAAATAAAGGGCAAATTCAAGCTGGCGATGACGGTAGCAAAGAATGCTGATTGTTGATCATAGAGTTCTTGTCCAATTTTATATACAATCCCTAAAATACCGGCTGCCATAATCAAACTGAGGACTCTGCCGATATAAAATAAAAGGGTATAGGTGGGTAAAGTGTAGACATTTACCACACCCAATTGATGTAAAAACAAGACAGGGGAATAGAAAAGCGTAAGCAGGTAAAAATGAAACGGTGGATACTTATAATGCCATCCATTGGCAAATCCCTGTTCAACGGCTTCCAACACTCGTATCGGCGTAAGTTCGTCCGCCGCCCACCCGTTAAAACTGGGTAATCCCCAGTTTATTCCCCAAAGGTTAATCAATAGACTAAAAATAACTAAGCTGCAAAAGGCTCTGTTTATAAACGTTGTTGATGTTACAGCAGTCTTCAATTGATTCTCCTCTAATCTGTGTCCAATATTACGGCAAATCAAACTAACAATTTAGCACGGTAACTACGGAAGATTCAGACATTTTGCGTCTAATACTATAAATCGTTGGGTTTGAAAGATAGAGCATTTTGAAATTAAGGGGGGAATGGCTAAGGGTGTTCCTTGTTCTATTCTGAGGCTGGCTTCTGTGGCGATAGGTTGAAATTGTTGTATCCATTTGCTGTGGGTGATGTAGTCGAGGGTGAAGGCGGATTGGTCGATGAGCCAAAAGTCTATATTATAGTGTTGAATGAATGTTTTGATCTCGTTGGCGTCAGGGCTGTATTGAGCGTGAATTAAGTCAATGGCGCGTTGGCGCAAGGGGAGGTAATAGCCGAGATGATAGGGGATGGCGTATTCCCAACTGACTAAAATTGAACGGTGGGTAAAGGTGGGGAGGTTATCGGTTTCTCTGGATAGGGAGGCGATAAGGCTGTCTTTGGGTTGATGGGTGAAAAATTGGTAGAGTTCAGGTGCGGTTCCGATTTCGTAGGCGGTTTTGGGGAAGTCTGTGACGAGGAGGGGATAAAATATAAGAATTCCGGCGAGAATTGTGGCGAAGCCGATGGCGAGGTATTTTGTTTTCTGGAATAGTCCATGACCTAAAATGGTTAGGGCAATTCCTGTGGCGATGGGGAGTAGGAGTCGTAAGGTGTGTTCAGTGTAACGACTGGGTAAATGGAGGTGGAAGAGGAGTAAATGGGCGGTAAAAAATAGAGTCAAGGAGGTGATGAGAATTTGGGGGAGGAGGATGATTGAGGGGTGAATCTGTCGGGTTAGGGGGAAGTGTTGGGGAATTTTTCCTAAAAAGGGTAAGAAGAGGGCGGCGTATAGTAAGATAGGAAGGGATTGGCGTCGAGGGAGAAGACCACTGCGATCGCCATTTAACCAGAAATCCCAGAAATTATCGGTAAAAAAGCTGGCTCGCCCCCCCGCCCAGAATTCTGGCATTTGCTTGGCTTGAGTAGCGGTAATAATTGGCTCAAACTCAGATGTGGTGATGGCGTAGGGTAACATCACCAAAAATGCCACGACTAAACCCGCCGCGCAGAAATAATAATCCTTCCTTTCCGGCGACAGTTGTAATTTTCCCTTTTGCCATTTCCCCAACTGGAGAATTAATACTCCACTGGAGATGAGGACACTTTGGGGATAGAACCATCCTTGCAGCGCGATCGCACCTAAACTGGGAATTAGCGATCGCCTGATTAGATAATACCAGAATCCCAGGAGTAATGGATAAACAAATGCTCTGGGTGTGGCGGAAACTAAATCATCCCGCATCCACAGGGTTTGATTGACGAGGAGGGAGCTGATAAATCCGGCGATGGGGATGGGGAGGAGTTGTCGGGTGAGCGCAAAGGCGTAAATTGTGGTGATTAGGGTGAGGAGTAGGGGGAGGAGTTTACTCAGGGTTAGGGGTTCGATTCCTAGGTTGGCGATGAGTTGGTAGAGGGTTGTGTAGCCGACAGGAGCGACGGTTTGGAAATAATCGGCAATGGTATCATTGGGGAATAATTGGGGATCTATATATCGCTGCATCCAAAAGACGTGTTGTCTGGCGTCATCTTGGACAATATAAGGGGAATTGAAGGCTTTTTGTAGGGCTAAAAGGCTATAACTGGTGGCAATGATCAGGTTGAGGGATAACCAGAAAATTACCAGGGGTTGGGATTGATGGGTGATGAGGGAGAGTTGGGGTTTTTGGGGGGGATTTTTGGGCATAGAGAGACGGGTTTTTGAATGGTTGGTAGAGGGGAAGAGGAGATTTTTTTCAACGCAGAGGTTCGCAGAGGGAAAGCGCAGAGGTTCGCAGAGGGAAAGCGCAGAGGTAGTATTGGGAGAAGGGGTTTATTGGGGGTTCAAGGAAGGTAATAATCTGAAAATATATATGATAATTTCTGTCTCTCCCTCATCACCCCACAACTCCCAACAGCATACCCTAATTAGAGGACAGGATTTGCCAAAGCCATCCTAACGGATATACAGGTTTTATTGGATAGGGGGATTGCTGTTCGAGTTCAGCCCGTAAGTCATTGGTGGGTTGAAATAAAAATACATCGCTAAATTGATTGAGATTGTCGGGAAGTGGGGGGGCTTCGATTACTATTAATTGGATTTCTGGGTTGAGCCAATAACTCAGCGATGTGGTTCTCACGATACTGCTACTGATGACTAAGGGGGTGGGAGATTGATTGATAATGCGAGCGACTTGTGGATCATAGTAATTGGTGTATTTGTTCCACCAAGTTTCGGATTGAGAACTTACCGCACTGGATAAAATGCCTAGGGAGATTAATATGACGGTTGCTACTTGCCACAGTTTCTGTTGTCGTGTTTGGGCAAAACTGGGGGTTATTTTGACACTGAGTAAGTAAGCTACTGCTAATTGAATCCCTAAAAAACTAGGGATGAGGTAACGGGCAATCGTCGAACGTTGTCCCCGCCCCAGTAAATCGGGTAAGGCTAAAGGAAGTGCTGTAACACTGATTAAAATTAGGACAAATAACCAAACCCGTTTCGGTGTGGTGCGAATCAGAAAATAGATGGCGTAGGCTACTAGGAGTAGAATGGGGATGACAAGATAGGTTAATGGATAGTTCAGCCCAAATAGTCCATTATCCATACCATAGCGAATATCGAATAGTTGCTTATCGTAGCTAATTTGCGGATCAAAAAATACGGCGGCTAGATTAAACATCCAGCGTTTGAAGAGAATCCATAGTGGGATATCTTTTGATGTCCAACCTGTGGCTCGAACTTCGCGAATTAAGACGAACCAGGGTAAGAATATGACTATTGCTCCGGTTAAGGCGAACAGATATGCCTTGAACTGTTGAGTTAACCGCCAGCGATTCAGGGTTGCGACGTAGATGGCTTGAGCGATTAACACCAGGAATGAGAGTAAATGGGAATAGAGGGCGAGTGACAGGGTTACGGCATAAATCCCCCAATTTACTGGCGTTTTCATTCGCATGGCTCGGAGTAAAGCGGCACAGGATAGTAATATAGTTACTGTCCACAAACTATATTGCCGTGCTTCTTGGGCGTAGAGGATATGAACCGGAGAAACGGCAATCAGGGCAACGGCAATCCATCCGGTTATCGGAGATTCAAATAACTCCTGACATAGCCAATATAGGGCGGGAAATACCAATAGACTGATGAGGGCGGATAAGCTGCGTGTGACAGAGGGAGTATTGCCAAACCAGCGCACCCAGAAATGAGCTATTAGATAATATAACGGTGGATGCTCGGATTTATTGACCAATGCCTTCATCGTATCGCTTAAGCCATTTTGGGGGCGAGGTTGCAGATAATCCTGTAAGGCTTTAACTTGAATTATGCCACCATTGAAGTTATCCTGAGTATACTCTTGAATCGTATGTCCGGAGATGCGAACCGAGGTATAAATTTCATCCGTCCAATAGACCTTTTTCCCGATGTTGGCGAAGCGGAAAAATAAACCTAAGATGATTATTATTGCCACACAAGCTATTATTAGCTGATGACGAATTTCTTTCATATTCTCACCCTAACTTCCTGCCGCTGCCCTAGAAGAGCGGGTTTAAGGCATCCCGGCTTTCTTTATTCAGCAACCCCCATAATACATTGCGCGTCTAGAACCATCAAAGCATCCGTCTCGAATACAGTACACGGTTGTGTAACCTGAGACAAGGCGGGATTGATGCCTGCGTGCAACTGGGTAATCGCGGCTTTCGCTGGGGGATACTGCATCAACCAATTACTCCCGGCAATATAGTCGGGTGTAAACGCGGCACGATGCACTAAAAAAAAGGTAACGCCATAGCGTTGAATAAACTGGTGTACCTGAGATAAGTCTGGAGTATACTGAGCCTGAATCAAATCAATCGCCCGTTGACGAATCTGATTATAGTACCCAACATGATAGGGAATCGCATACATCTCACTGACTAAAACAGGCTGCTGGGAAAACGTCGGTAAATTATTGGCTTCTTCATCAAGGGAAGCAATCAGACTCGGCTGCGGTTGTTGAGCTAAAAATTCATATAAACTAGGATATTGACCTTGTTTATATCGGGTAAACGGGAAACTCACAAAACAGGGATAGAAAATAAGTATCATCCCCAAAACTGCCGTAACTGCCCAGGCGAAGTATCGTCTAAACGGGTGAGAGGTAAACCTTGCCCAATAAACCAATGCATCTACAACTACCACAAACGCGATCGCACTCGCCAATGCCATCACGATTCGCAGGCTATGGGTAGTATACCGAATCGGCAGATGTAGCCTAAACAAGAAAACATGGGCGAGAATAAACGTCACACCCGCCGTTATCACCATCTCAGGTAAAATCGCCACACCCCTCGTCACCTGTTTCACCAACCGGAAGCGGGAAGGATAGCGCCACAGCACCGGAAGTAGTAACCCCAGATACAGTAATGGTGGTAAAGACAATCCGCCCAAAAAACTACTACGCTTACCAAACAGCCAAAACTCCCAAGGATTCTCGTCAAAAAAAGGGGTTCTCCCCTCAGGCATAAACTCCGGTAACCCTCTCGCCACAGACGCCGCGATCGCAGGACCAAATTCACTAGACTGTAAAGCGTAGGGTAGCAATACCAGAATCGCCACCGCCAATCCCAACCCACCCAACCAATAATCCCGGCGATTCCCCGAAAGCCGCCATCGCCCCCCTTGCCAGTCTCCCATCCGCAAAATCAGGATTCCCGCACAGATCAACACATACTGAGGATAGAATACCCCCAAAAGCGCGATCGCACCCAGACAAGGAAACAGTGAGCGCCGCAACACATAGTACAAAAACGCCAATACGATTGGATAAACAAACGCTCTCGGCGTACCCGAAACTAGAGTATAGGTTGTCCAAAGATTTTGATTCAGCAGTAGAGACGCCGTAAATCCAGCGATTGGCACAGGTAACAATTCCCAACCAATCCCAAAACAGTAACCCGTAGTAATCACCCCCAAAACAGTCGGCACCAGCTTATTAAATACCAGGGGATTAACCCCCAAACCTGCCATAATCTGGTAAAGTTTCGCATACCCAACTGGCGCAACCGACTGATGATAATCGGCAATTAAATCATCCGCAAATAGCCCTGGCTCTAAAAACCGTTGCATCCAGAATACATGCTGTCTGGCATCACTATCCACCAAATAGTCACCGCTAAACGCCGGCTGAAGTGCCAAAAAACTATAAACCACAGAAAACATCAAACTGAGACTCAACCAAACGATAATCTGAGAACGAGATATCTTATTTGTCATTTGTCCTTCGTCATTTGTCCTTCGTCAGGGTATAGAATTGGATTGATTTCCTGTAACCGACTTAATACAAGTATCAATTTTATTTAACATACCGCAAAAACCTCTGCGCCCCTCTGCGCTTCCCTCTGCGTTCCTCTGCGTTAAAAATAAAATCATGAGACAACAGACTAACCTAACAAATAACTAATCCCGCAAACAATCCGCCGACAAAACAACCAACCCCTTCCCCTCAAACACCCGACATCGTTCCATCCTCTCTACCAAAACCGGAACCCCTCCCCCTTCTAAACTCAACCTCGCCCTCGTTGCCGCCGCCTCATACTCTTGAATCCAACGATTACCCATCACATACTCCAGCGTAAACGCCCCCCGTTCAACTAACCATAAATCCACCCCATACCGCCGCATAAAATCTTGCACCACTCCCTCATCTAAACTATACTGAGCCTCAATCAAATCAACCGTCCGCTGATACATTTCATCGTAATAATCCAAATGATAAGGTAACGCATATCCCTCCCCGCCCACTAAAATCGAGCGCTGGGCAAACGTCGGTAAACTATTCGCTTCTTCCGTCAACGAAGCAATCAGCGTATCCTTTGGTTGTTGTTGCAGAAACTCATAAAGTTCTGGCACATCACCCACCGTGTAACGACGAATCGGAAACGGATAATCATTCGCTTGCAAAAGACTGGGATAAACCAAAAGAATAGCCGCCAATCCCCCCGTAAACCCAACCCCCAAAAGCGGTTTTCCTTTCGTTTGAGCCACCCGTAAACCTGTATCTAATAAAATAGTCAGCGCCAAAGCCGCCGCCAACGCCACCAAAATCCGCAAACTATGTTCTGTATAACGATTAGGAAGATGTAGCTTAAATAGAAACAAATGAGCGGCGGCAAACATACCCATCGATACCAGCAGCATCTGAGGTAACAGCCTAATCCCCCCACTCACCCGTTTAACCAAAGGAAATCGCGAGGGGTAATTCAACAGAAACGGCAACGAAAAACTAACCCAAACCTGTGGCGGTACTAAAAGAATCGAATACTTTGCCATCAACCGACACCATTCCCTTGGCAGCATACCACTGCGCTTACCACAAACCCAATAATTCCAGGGGTCATCATTAAAAAAACTTGACCATCCTTCCGCCGAAAAAGCCGATAACTTCCTCGCTTGTGTTACCGTAATTACAGAACCAAATTCTGACGGATTTAAATAGGGTAAGAGAACCAAAAAGGCGACTCCTAATCCCCAGCCACAGAACCAATAATCTGAGCGCACTGGAGATAAGCGAAACCGCCCTTGTTCCCACCGCCCTAGCTGAACAATCAATAATCCAGCCACAATAAAGACACACTGAGGATAAAATACCCCCAAAAGCGCGATCGCGACAAGCGTTGGCAGTAACAATCGGCGCAACCGATAATACATAAAAGCGAGAAACAGCGGATAGACAAAGGCGACAGGTGTAGCTGATACTAAATCATCTCTCATCCAGAGATTTTGATTCAACAGCAACGACGCGATAAATCCCGCCACGGGTACAGGCAAAAGTTGTAGAGTTATACCAAAACAATAGGCGGTAGCCACTAATCCCAACGTTGGCGGTAAAATCTGACTTAGAGCTATCGGATCAATCCCTACTGCGGCAAAGAATCGATAGAATGTAGCATATCCCCACGGTGCAACTGATTGAAAATAATCGGCAATCAAATCCCCAGGAAACACCTGTGAATCGAGAAACCGACGCATCCAAAAAATATGCTGCCGCGCATCATCCTGCACAATATAGTCATGACTCAACGCCTCTTGCAGTGCCGGATATGCATAAATAGCAGCAAAAGTCAAGCTCAAACTCAACCAAAACACCTGCTGAGTGCGAGAGACTTTGCCAGTAAGTAGGTGGGAAACATTAAAGTTAACGGCTCTTATCGTCATTCGTCATACTCGCTTCCGAAAAGAAGCAAACTACGTCTTATGTAAAAAAGTTTTCAAGGGCTGTAGGGGCGGGTTTCACTATTATCGTTTTTTTTCAGCCCTAATGTGACTAAACCCGCCCCAGCCAAGGTTTTAGTTTTTGACTATTCCCTGTTCCCGATTCCAAAGACCTAGCATAGAGAATATAACGCGAATTTTGATAAGCGATCGCAAAATCCAGAGGGTGAGTGGTACTTGTCAGCAGATAATCAGCGCCATACTTATTCATCACAGCCTGAGCTTGGTCAGTGGTTAAACTGTTATAACCAGCCCTAAGCGCCTGCTTCATCTTACTGAACGTGACTCTCTCACCCGGTTGGGGCCAAGGGTTGAGTGTACCACTCAAGTCAGTGAGACGTTCATACCAATCCAGTACTCCCACCTTAGTCGGGGGGATAAACTTAAATTTGGCGACAGTGGGGCGTTCTGCTACCCAAGTAAAGGGGGTAAGTTCTGCGGGGGGTGTAACAATCAGCGCATCATCAGGGGTGTTAGTGCGAATCCAATCACTGATAGCTTTACCTTCCGGCTCTATCCCCTGTTGTTCACTGGGAAACTCAGATAGTGCAACGAAAGCTTGGTGAAATTGTACAGCCTGAACAGTACAAGCCCCACTCAACAGGACAATACAAACAAATAACAAAATGGGTCGTGCTTTACCGATAAAGCTTTGCTCCAGAGCGCAAGCAAACAGCAGACAAGTAGTTAGGGGTAACATCACATCCCCCAGCCGAAATGGGTAATATTGTAAGAACGTACCCTGAGCATCAAACGGCGCGATCGCGAGTCCTAAGCCAAACGGTACCAAAGTCAGTAGTGTGAACTCCGCCAGCCCCATCCGCACCCCATGTTCCTCAGACTGTCGCTTGCGCCAAAGTATTCCCACACTCAGCGCCAACACCAGCAAGTAAACAGCAGGTTTTATCCACCATTCCGCCGACCAATAAAGGGGATTCAGGTGGTGAGGAGTACGGATAAACACATAAACATAGGACGGTTCAATAGCACCTGTGGGACTGTGTGTCAATAAATGTTCCAGAATCGTGTAAATCGATAGCGCACTGGCTATCAGATAAATAACGACAACGGAACCCAGATACTGGATATTTCTAAAATGGCGGCGGCGTCTGAGTAGCAACCATCCTCCTATCACCAGAGACGCCCAACCCCCAACAAAAATGTGGAATAATGTGGCTAGCCCTAACAAGAGTGCCATCACGCGATAGCGACCCGTTAACATTAACCCAATGGCGAACAGCAATAAACCGTAAGCCACAACTTTCGGCTCAACGCCTCCCACCAACCATTCACGGGCAACTATACCTTGATGGTCATCCACATACAGAAATAAGCCAACCGCCAACAGCAGCAACGGCAAACTCAACCCCAGTTTTCGACCCAGAAACACTAACCCGGAAGCCATCAGGGTGTAACACAGCAGCCGCCCGATTAAAGACGCGGCTAAAAACCCCCAAGCCGCCGCCATTGAGCCAAACAAAGCCAGGAAGGGGATACGATAGCCCGGAGGCTGATTGAGATACCAGTCTCCCGGAATCCAACTTGGGTCAGCATACTGTCTGGCAAAGGGTAAAATATTGACTTCATTACCGCCGCCCATATTGCCATCAAGCAGGAACCCCAAACTAAGGAATGCGGTGACGACCACAATTTGAACGCTGACTTGCTTCCAATGGGTTTGGACTTGATGAACCGGATTGGTTTGTATGGAATGGCTTGATATCATCTCGTTGGTCACTAGCGTGATACTTCCCCGAATTACACCATAATCGTTGCCAAGTATAGTAGTGTCAGTGTCTTGTGAATAGCTCTTCCCCAGAACCCGTTGATTTGTCGAGGCGGGTGCTTTGAAATTAACCAATCCCGAAGTTTACAAGAGGAATTAAAGTGTGGTCAATGTTTTAGTCACAGGTGCAGCCGGCTTTATCGGATACCACCTCAGTCAACGGTTACTTGCCCAGGGTGATACCGTGATTGGACTGGATAACCTAAATCCGTACTATGATGTCTCCCTCAAACAAGCTAGACTAGCGCAACTGGAGAACCAACCGGGGTTTCGCTTTTATAAACTCGACTTAGCCGATAGAGAGGGAATTGCCCAGTTATTTGCCCAAGACTCCTTTGAGTATGTCGTCCATCTGGCGGCGCAAGCGGGGGTTCGCTATTCCCTGAAAAATCCCCATGCTTATGTGGATAGTAATCTGGTGGGTTTTACTAATATCCTGGAAGGGTGTCGCCATTCTGACATCAAGCATCTGGTGTTTGCCTCATCCAGTTCGGTGTATGGCGCGAATACGAAAGTGCCATTTTCAGTACAGGATAATGTCGATTGTCCTGTTAGCCTCTATGCGGCTACCAAGAAAGCCAATGAATTAATGGCTCATGCCTATAGTCATCTGTATAATATCCCGACAACAGGCTTGCGCTTCTTTACGGTTTATGGGTCGTGGTATCGTCCCGATATGGCTTTATTTTTATTTACCAAAGCTATCCTGGCTGAACAGCCGATTAATGTTTTTAATTATGGTAGGATGCAACGGGATTTTACCTACGTTGATGATGTTGTCGAGGGGGTGGTGCGAGTCATGGGTAAGATTCCCCCGCCGGAAGCGTCAGGAAATGCTTCACCGGGTTCGAGAAGTTCTGCTCCTTACAAACTCTACAACATTGGCAATAATCAACCGATTGAACTCTTGCAACTCATCGAAACCCTAGAACAGTGTTTGGGCAAAACGGCGGTGAAAAATATGCTACCTATGCAACCGGGAGATGTGCCGATTACTTATGCGGATGTGGATGATTTAATCCAAGATGTGGGATTTAGACCGAATACGCCGATTGAAGTGGGTGTGGAACGATTTGTGCAGTGGTATCGGTCTTATTACAATATTTAGGGGCTGCTGAATAAGTGTTGTGGTGAGGGGAGGGAACACCTCGGCTTACCTCGACTCCGCTCGGTAACACGCTCGGTGTGTAACAGGGAACAGGGAACAGTTTCAACCCCCAGTAATCAGGAAGATTCTGCGATTAGCGAGAGCGCTTTGTTTTTATATCAAGTCCGTCTAAACAATGTTCCAGATGTAGACTGTTACGTCTGGAACAATCGGGGCGGGTTTAGCCGTATTTGGATGAGGGAATAAACGATAGTTGTCAAACCCGCCCCTACACAGACCTTACTTTTGGTCGGGATCTGGAAAACCTCTCTCCAAACCTCTCTCCTGCGAGGAGAGAGGCTTTGAATTCTCCCCCTTCCGTGCCAAAAAAGCGAAGCATCTGCTGGCTTCCCCCATGGAACAAAAAGCGAAGCATCCTTTGGTCTCCCCCTTTTGAAGGGGGACGGAAGGGGGATCTATAAGGGGGACGGAAGGGGGATCTATAAGGGGGACGGAAGGGGGATCTATAAGGGGGACGGAAGGGGGATCTATAAGGGGGACGGAAGGGGGATCTAAAAGGGGGACGGGAGGGGGATCTATAAGGGGGACGGGAGGGGGAATAGATTTTTCTAGATGGCGTGAAAAGTCAGACACAGACGCCATTCCTGACGAACGAAGTGAACGTTAAACCTTTTTCATTGGTTATCCTTCTGGTTTTCGTCATCCGGCTGGATATTTTCCTCCATCCGTTTCATCAAGAGCTGTTTGGCTTTGAGGATATCGGATTCGGTTCCATAGTGATTGTGATAGTAGTAGTAAGACCGGGTGGTATACCCTTTAACACCATTGGCAACCACTCCTAACACGGTAGCGTTAGAGATTCTCATACCATCTAGGGCTTGCATTAATGCCGAGCGATCGCTCTTACCCAAGCCCACTACCATCATCACACCATCAGCGTGAGCCGCCAAGAGACGACCATCAGCTAGTCCTAACACGGGTGGTGTATCGTAAATCACTAAATCAAAAACCGCATGAAATTGTTCCATCAAATGTTGCATCTTCTTGGAACAGAGCAGCCGACTGGGATCAGGGGGGACTTGTCCGGCGGTGAGGACATACAACCGATCCCACATGGGGAGGCGCTGGATTGCTTGTTTCGCCGTTAATCCCGTGGCAATGACGTTACTTAAGCCCACCTGGTTGTCTAGGTTCAAATAGTGATGAACCTGAGGGCGTCGTAAGTCCGCATCCACCAGCAATACTCGTTGACCCATGGCGGCGGCGGCTTGGGCGAGGTGGACGGAAACAGTAGATTTTCCTTCTGAGGGGGTAGCTGAACTAATAATAATGGAGTGAACGGGTGTATCGCTACCCAGAAACCGAATATTCGTCTGGAGCGAACGGAATGATTCTAAGAAGGGAGAAGCGTTGTAGCTTCGGGATGAGCGGCGAGATTTTTCACCATTGGCGGAAGGGGAAGCTGATGCCACCTGGGTTAAGTTTGCCGTAGACATCATCTGTTGTTTGAGTTGTTTTTGGTAGGGGATAATGCCGAGTAAGGGAAGTTTGGTCAAGTCTTTGAGTTCATCGGGAGAATGGAAGACATTATCCAAACGTTCGATCAGCAACGCCACGCCCAAACCTAACAATAATCCCGCGATCGCACCTAATGTGATATTGCGCTGGGTATTGGGCCACACGGGGACTTGGGGGACTTCTGGCTTTAATATAATTTGCCAAGGTAAGGCTTTCTGGGCGGCTTCAATTTCCAGATTTTCCCGCACCGCCAGAAAGCGATTTAAGCTATCGGTAGCGACTTGGAGTTCTCGCTGGAAATCTGTGTAGCGGCGGGCGATGACGGGAATTTGTTTAACCTGGAGGTTGAGCAGTTGAGCCGATCGCGCGATCGCACTTTGTTTGACTTGCAAGACTTGCAGTTGATTAGTCGCTTGCACCAGTTGCTGGGTCAAGTTTGTGCGAATCGAATTGGGGGAAGCACCGGACACCCCAGCCTCGCTCAGGCTTGCGCCCAATACGTTTTGGGATTCTTTGTTAAGTAAGGGTAATAGATTATCCCGTTTCTGGCGCAAGGCTTGCATCGTGGGACTTTGGGGCGTAAACCGCGCCGATTCTAGGGCGATCTGGGATTCAAGTTCCGCGAGTTGGTTGAGTAACTGTTGGTAGCGTGGGGCTTCACTGAGGGTTACAGTGGCAATGGCTTGCTGGGGTGATAATCCCAACTGCTGTAAGAGGGTATTATAAAGCGATCGCGTTTCTTGATACTCAACCTGAGTTTGTAACTGCTGCTGTTCAATCGCACTCACCCGTTGAGATAACTCTTGAGCTTGAATTTCCGGGTCGAGGAGGTTGTGTTGTTGGCGAAAGGCTTGCAGTTGTCCTTGCAGCTTATTCACGCGATCGCGCAGCACGGGTAACTGGTCATCCACAAACTGAATTCCCTGTTTCAGGTTCAGTTGTCGCTCTTGTAAGGAGTAGCGTAGATAGCCTCGAGCCACTTCATGTAAAACCCGCCGCACTCGTTCGGGTTCAGTATCCCGATAACGCCCTTCCAGAATCTTGGTGTCCCCCAGTCGGCTGACAATTAGCTGAGTCATTAAGGACTCGTAACTGACCTCAGGATAATGCTTGTGGATCTCTTGGACAATAGCCTCCATTAGCTGAGGAGAGCGTAACACCTGAATCTGGGTATCATAATCCAGTGTGGAATTCCGTCCATCACCGCCACCCACCACTTCTGTGAGTTTGTCTAAGTCTCCTTCTTCCGTGACGGGTTCGACCAACAGTTGAAACTTGCTTTCATACTTCGGTGTCTGATTCAACGTCCAAAAACTGATCCCCGAGGTTACTGCGATCGCGACTCCAGCAATCACTAACGCCCGACGCCGAATGACGTTGACCAACTGTCGCAATGTCCATTCATCCGGTTCGGGTTCCGGAGGTGGCGTCCGGTAGACCATCGGTGGTGCATACTGCGGGTGTTTTCCATTACCATTAGGCGATAATGGTGGCTGAATCTGACCGATTTCCATCTTCCCCCTACTCCTTCTGCGTGGATTGAGCGCGTTCGTCAAAAAATCATTTTACCTTGTTTAATTGTGTATCAGGTTGGCTCAAAATCGTCACGAATACCGCTGAAATTTACAAATTTGATCGGAGTAGGGAATCAGCCATCAACAATCAACCCTTGATTCCCTATCTCTCCTAAAATACTGACATACTGATTCAGTCATCCAATTATCGACTGAAATTCCTCAAAAACGGTAACAGAAGCGACAATATCCCTCTTTTCTGTAGAGACGTTGCATGCAACGTCTCTACTAACGGCTATTACGCCAGCCAACGCTCTAGAATCCAAAAAATCTAAACACGGAGAACACGCTACCAAGCGGACTGACAATTGTACCCAATGTATCCGTGACGCGGGTCAAACCGGAACGTCTGACGATAATCACATCATTAGGGCGCAATGGCGGATTGCTTTCATCGTTAACATCAGCCGTAAAATCCACATCGATTTCCCGTTTTTTAACGGTACCGTTGGGTTGCAGACGAATCAACTCTACAGAACTCTTGCGGGCGCGGCGATTATCAAATCCGCCAGATGCTAGCAGGGCTTGATTTAAGGGGGCGTTCGCTGGGATTGATACTGTACCCGGTTTCTCGACTTCTCCCACTACATTGACATTGATAATTGCCGCCGAAAAGCTCGCTGATGCCAATTTTGTAGCTTCTGAAGCGGTTAGAGTTTCGGCTTCCGGGACTCTAATCGTGTCTCCCTGTTGCAGAATCACATCTTCAGAGAGATCACCCTCTTGCAGGAGTTCCCAGAGATTGACAACGATCAGTTGCTCAGAGCCATCTCTGGTGGTGCGTCGCACTTCAACGTTACGAATATCGGCAGATTGAGTAATACCTCCCGCCACTTGAATTGCCTGGGTCACTGTTGGCGGTTCTGTATTGTTACCACCGCCGCCACCAGCCTGGTCAGCCGTAGCCGCTCCCGATGTGGCGGCGGTAACGGTATAAGGACCCGGACGCACCACTTCCCCGACTACGGCAACTTTAATTGGCTTAACCGCCTCTGGCGAAAAACTCGCGGTTGCCAGTTGACGGCTTTCTAGGGGGTCAATTCCGGTGGTGGTGGGGATAAAGATTTCATCACCATCTCTCAAGGTCACATCTTGAGCGAGATCGCTATTTTGCAATAACTCCCAGAGATTAATTGTATAGGTTTGTCGGGTATCTGAGTTAGTCAGACGGCGAATTTGCACATTTCGCACATCAGCCGAGCGACTAATTCCGCCAGCAAGCTGAACCACTTGAGTCACGGTGGGAAATTGTTGCCCTTCGTTCAGGGTTACGCTGTAGGAACCTGGACGATTGACTTCCCCGGCGACGGCAATTTTTAGGGGGCGAGCATCAATCAGGGTTAAGGTGACTAAAGGGCGTCTGACATAGGGAGCATATCGCTGAGAAATCCGTTCACTAGCCGCGTTGATGGTTAATCCTTCCACAGGGATACTGCCAGCAACGGGTAAATTGAGGGTTCCATCGACTAAAACCTGGTAGTCTCCACTGTATTCGGGAACATCAAAGATGGTTACGCCCACGCGATCGCCTGATCCGAGGGTATAGGGTAAGTCTGGTGGTGGATTCGTAACCGTCGTGGGTGCAAGCGGCGAAAATGTGGGGACTTGCGCCATTCCCGGAAGCGGTGCGGTTACGGCAAAAAAGGCGAATAGGGTTAAACCTGCCACAGATGGTGTTAAATGCTTGCTCAAGTTGATCCTCCCGATCCCCATAGTGCGAAAATTATAGTGCGAAAATTGTCAATGGGTCTTTTAACTCTCAGTTTAGTCATATTTATTACAGATGTCTTGGCTCATGCGTGATCAGCTCACATTACCGTTGAAGCGAATTGGGACGAAAAAGTTCATGCTTAGAGTCCATATTTAACATTCTCCCGTGTCACCCGACCTTGAGGAAACGGGGAACAGGGAACTGTATCGGCAAGACTTAGAGAATTCTCCCAACATTGTCTAATATCATTTTAGCAAGCCAGCGATAAATTATGAGTTTTATATTTATTAGCCCGAAAACTGATTTTGCCTTCAAAAAAATATTTGGCTCGAAGGACAGCAAAGATATCTTGATTAGCTTTTTAAACGCTTTAATCTATAATGCCAATCCGGTGATTCAGGATTTAGAAATCATTGACCCGTACAATCCTGGAGATGTTGTCGATTTAAAAGACAGCTATCTGGATGTCAGAGCTGTCCTGGATAACGGCTCAACGGTGTTAATCGAAATGCAGGTGCTGAACGTAGCATCTTTTGAAAAGCGTGTCATTTATAACCTGACCAAAACCTATGCTAATCAATTAAAATATGGGGAAGGATACTCCCATCTTAAACCCGCGATCGCCTTAACGATAACGGATTTCCAACTCTTTGACCAGACTCAGCGGTTCCTGACTCGTTTTGGCTTAAAGGAAAAACAGGAATTATTTGACTATACCGATCCAGAAATCGAACTAATTTTTGTGGAATTACCCAAATTCAATAAAAAGCTTGAGCAGTTAGACAATTTAACCGATAAATGGATTTACTTTATTAAAGACGCTCCCAGCTTGGAAGTCATTCCACCCACGTTTAGACAGGTACCCGAACTCGAGAAAGCCATGAATATTGCTAACCAAGCGAATTTAAGTGTAGAGGAATTAGAAAAAATACGTAAGCGAGAAGTATTCCTTGAAGATCAACGGGGATTTATTGTTAAGGCAAAGCAGGAGGGACGAGTAGAAGGACGAGTAGAAGGACGAGTAGAAGAAGGAATCCGATGGACATTACGTTTGCTGGAGCGTCAGTTTGGGTCAATTCCGCCAGCAATCATTAATCAGATTCAAAACTTGTCTGTTGAAGAATTAGAAGGTCTAGGTGATGCTATTTTAGATTTTAACGATTTAGAGGAAGTATCGGCTTGGTTACAAGACAATAGAAAAGGCGGGTAATTAAATCATCTCTAATCAACAAGAAACTCGGCTAACCCTAAATAACGAATCCCTTGGGGAGTAATGTCAAAACGACAGGGTAACACCTCAAGTCCCTGGAGAACCCCTTCTCGCAAGAGTTTTCCATAAACGGGGTCAGTACTATCACCCGGACTGAAGCGATCGCAGTCCCCCCGATTGATAAAATAAAGCATGATTGCCTTGGCTTGGGGCAATAACTGCTGGAGTTCTTGCAGGTGCTTTTGTCCCCGTGTGGTTACGGTGTCGGGAAATAAGGCTAAGGTTCCCTGCGCCCAAGTCGTATTTTTGATTTCCAAATAGATGGGAGGCGCGTCATTCTCCCCCGTCAGTAAAAAATCGACCCGACTTTTCCGATTTGCGCCATAAACCACTTCGGGGCGAATTTGGCTGTAGCGATTGGCTAATTCCGGAATCAGCCTTTTTTCCAGGATGATCTTCATCACCCGATTGGGTAGGGCTGTATTAATCCCCACCCAAGTTGGTTGGGTGTCATTGACTTGGATCATCTCCCAGGTGTAGGCTAATTTGCGCTTGGGGTTATCACTACGGGATACCTGAACTAAACTTCCAGGGGTGGAAACCCCTGTCATTGGACCCGTATTCGGACAGTGGGCGACAATGGTTTCCCCTGATGTAAGCTGAATATCGGCAAAGAACCGCTTGTAGCGTCTGAGCAATGTCCCCGTCTCTAGCGGTGGGTAGCTGTAAATCCAATCGGAGCGATCGTCCATTAATTTTTGGGAACTGTTCACATTACTTAACAAATATATTAAAATAACTTAACATACAGTAACATTCAATGGACTCAACATGGCTAACTCAGACCAACGGAAACAGCGAATAATGGAACACATCAAGCGCTCGATCACCATTCCTCAGCGAGGCTTTTCGATGACTTCAGATTCGAGAAAGCAACAGATTATGGATCATATCAAAATGACACGAGGTTAGGGTCAATTTTGATCGATTGAAATCAGCCAGTCTGTCAGGGATAGTTCTGATTCCCCTTCTCCCCTCCGAAAGTCTCCCCTCCGAAAGAGAAGAGGTTACAAGTAAGTTAGGTACACAGACAGATCCCCGACTTCTCCAAGAAGTCGGGGATCTTGCTTGAGGCTTTACCTCATCGACCTGAAATCTGCTGTAAATATGTGGCAGCGTAAGTCTTGAACAGAGCTAAATTCACTCAATCAATTACGCTTTGATTCAAATATATTTTTCGGTTTTAAAATAAAAATAAGTTAACCCAAACACAAGATATTAACGAAACTTTTTGAGTCGCTTGAGCGTCCCTTAAAACTAAATGGATGACTAAAATTCAAGGCTGACTCATGTTTTCAGGAAAACCCAACACGAGAAAACCCCTTTGGAAGTCTCTCGCATCATTAACCTTACTGCTGATGATGGGCAGTTTAACGATGACCTCCTGTGGACTGGTAAAACCTATCAGTGAATCCACACCACAAGAAGAAAATCAGGCAACTGAGAACGATTCAGTCATAGATGCTGATCAAGACGTTGCTGAAGAAAAAACGGAGGCAGAAAAACGGTATGAAGCGGAAGGGATAGACACCACTGCTGATGATGATCCTGAATAATCTCAGATGCGAATTTTACTTATATACACCAACAGTTTTGACTCATAGGATAAAAAAGTAGCAGGCTCTCACCTCCAAGTTACAGGTTGGACGTCTAAAATATAACAGTTTTGTTATCATACAGTGATGGGTTAACACCACTGTTAATGGAAAGTCAGCCAAACTACGATAGCCTAGCCACAACCCTGCGCGATCGCCGAGTTCGTCTCGCCCAGCTTATCGATTTTCCCGTCATTCTCTGGGCGGGACAATCTTGCCCGCGCAACTTTCCGGCGAATCCGTTTCCATTTCGCGCCAGTAGTCATTTTCTCTACTTTGCGGGTTTACCTCTGGAGGGTGCCGCCATTTATCTCAACGATGGCAGGTTGGAACTGTTTCTGGATGAACCCTCGCCAGCCAGTACCCTTTGGCATGGTGAAATGCCCAAACGAGAGGAAATTGCCCAAAAAATTGGTGCTGATGCGGCGTTTCCCTTCGCAGAATTAGCCTCGCGGACAACCAATGCTGCAACTGTTGCGGTGCAAGATATGGCGACGTATCAGCAGCAAGAACAACTGTTAAATCGATTCGTCGCCCCCGCCAACGCCCCCGAAGGAATTGACCGAGACTTAGCCAAAGCGATTGTATCCTTGCGACTGTGCCACGACGCGGAGGCATTATCCGAGTTACGTAAAGCCGCCGCCGTGACGGTAGCTGCCCATAAAGTGGGAATGCAGGCAATCGGGGGTAGAGATGTAGCAACGGAATGCCTCTACGAAGCCACAATCCGTGGGGCGATGGAAGGGATGATTCTTGCCCACAACATGAGTTGTGCTTATGGCAGTATTGTCACGGTTCATGGAGAAGTGTTGCACAATGAACAGTATCATCATCCCTTGCAACCGGGAGATTTACTGTTGGCAGATGTGGGGGCGGAAACCCAGAGAGGATGGGCAGCTGATGTGACTCGTACCTTCCCTGTAACCGGAACGTTTTCTTCGACGCAGCGCGATATTTACGATACTGTTTTAGCCGCCCATAACGCTTGTATTGAGAAAATTCATCCCGGTGTCGAATATCGCGACATTCATCTGTTAGCCGCCGCCACCCTGACTCAAGGATTAGTGGATTTGGGGATTCTGCGGGGACAGGTATCAGATTTAGTGGAACAAGATGCTCATGCGTTATTCTTTCCTCATGGCGTTGGGCATTTGCTGGGTTTAGATGTGCATGATATGGAAGATTTAGGGGATTTAGCGGGGTATCAAGAGGGGCGAGTGAGAAGCGATCGCTTTGGTTTAGGATTTCTGCGATTAGATCGACCATTACAATCGGGAATGCTAGTGACGATTGAACCGGGATTCTATCAAGTTCCAGCTATTTTAAACGATCCAGAACGACGCGCCAAGTATCAAGATGTGGTTAATTGGAATCGTTTAGCTGAGTTTGCTGATGTGCGCGGGATTCGGATTGAGAATGATGTTTTAGTCACTCCGGAAGGTAGTGAAGTCCTCACCGCCGCTTTACCAACTGAGGCAGATGCGATTGAACAACTGGTTCTATAGGTGGGAGAAAGTAGGGATTGTCATTGGTCATTGGTCATTGGTCATTTGTCATTTGTCATTCGTCATAAGCTGTTCGGCATTTAAACCTTAATGTCAATAATGGTGATAATGGTGAAATCCTTGCTGTAGTGCGAGCATCTTGCTCGCTACATTGAGCATCTTGCTCGCTACATTGAGCATCTTGCTCACTAATACCTGACTTAAGGCTGGTCGGCAATGCCCACCCTACGGTATCTCTACCACCCTTTTTCATCCTGGGATTGCAAGCTGACCTAAGCGCCCAATTTCACCTCAACAGAGAGTTGAAACTATTGCCTATTGCCTATTGCCTATTGCCTCTCCCCACCACAAGACTTATTCAGCAGCCCCTAATTACTTTGGACAACAATTGTCCCTGAATTACTATCGACTATTTTCTCCACTCTTGAAGCCGAAACCTGAATCAAGGATAAGTCGGTATCAACCGTTCCTTTTAAATAAATATCTCCGGGTAACTCACCGCCAATATCAATTAAACCGATAATGTTTTGAGTCATCGTATTAAAGTTAAACTGAAAATACTTACCCGTTGAGATACCATCGTTAATATTATCGTAAGTTTTGATCGGGTGATTCGATGGATCAGCAAAAAAAACGGTCAAGCTTTCTAAAGCTTGAGTTGTACCCACTCCTTTTTCTGATAGTATAGCAGGAGCCGTTTTTTCATCATAATTGAAGGTTCCTGTCGCCGAATAGCCCTGATTGCCTTGCCAAGTAAAATTAACCGTCATTGCTTCAGCGGGAGCGATGCTAGTCAGGAGGAGGCTTAAGGCTAAACTGGTTACGATAACAAGTTGGACAAAAATACGTTGCATTTTATGGATTCGCTCTAAAAACAGTTCTATGGTAATCAACAGTTCAGAACAGCTTCAAGAAGCCGTTAGAGCCCTCCGTCCAATTTTTGAAGATATTGACATAAACGTCAAGCAAAATCTGAAAAAAGTCCTGACGGCTTTTCGTCATTATCGCGTTGGTGTGCATCACTTTGCTGGAGTAAGTGGTTATGGTCATGACGATTTAGGTCGGCAAACCTTAGACCAAGTATTTGCAGAAGTTATGGGTGCTGAAGCAGCAGCCGTGCGAGTTCAATTGGTTTCTGGAACTCATGCGATCGCCTGTTGCTTGTTTGGGGTGTTGCGTCCTGGTGACGAGATGGTATCTGTGGTGGGTGCGCCTTACGATACCTTGGAAGAAGTGATTGGTGTTCGAGGTCAAGGTCAGGGATCATTACAGGAGTTTGGCATTGATTATCGTCAGTTAGAATTAACGGCTGATGGAACCATTGATTGGCAGGCGTTAAAAACAGCAATTGGACAACGGACGCGCCTCGTCTTAATTCAGCGATCGTGTGGTTATTCTTGGCGTCCCAGTCTTTCTATAGCAGACATCGGAAAAATTGTCCAATGCGTTAAACAACAAAATCCGAATACAATTTGTTTTGTCGATAACTGTTACGGCGAGTTTATTGAAAACCAAGAACCCCCAGCCGTTGGTGCAGATTTAGTGGCGGGATCATTGATTAAAAATCCGGGTGGAACCATTGTCACCGCTGGAGGATATATCGCTGGAAAAGCCGAGTTAGTCGAAGCCGCAACCTGTCGATTAACCGCCCCCGGAATTGGTAGTTCAGGTGGGGCAACATTTGAACAGAATCGGTTATTATTTCAAGGACTTTTTCTCGCCCCGCAAATGGTAGGAGAGGCAATTAAGGGAACGCATTTAACCGCTTATGTCTTTGATCAGTTAGGCTATCCCGTCAGTCCTAAACCCATGGCACCTCGCCGGGATGTCATTCAGGCAATTCAGTTAGGTTCACCGGAAAAATTAATCGCTTTTTGTCGGGCGATTCAGCAATATTCTCCCATTGGTTCCTATCTCGATCCTGTACCTGCTCAAATGCCGGGATATGAGAGTCAGTTAGTCATGGCGGGAGGCACATTTATTGATGGGAGTACCTCGGAGTTTTCTGCTGATGGACCGTTGCGAGAGCCTTATATTGTATTTTGTCAAGGGGGAACCCATTGGACTCATGTCGCGATCGCACTCGAAGCGGCGATAGAAGCAATATAGGATGGGGGAAATTCGTTAACTTACAGCCCTCACCCCCAGCCCCTCTCCCAAGCTTGGGAGAGGGGAGAAAAAGGAAAGTTGGGAAAGTAATGATTTGGCACACCTAATGTAATGAATTATAATTCCATCCCGAAACTGTAGGGGCGCAAAGACTTGCGCCCATAAAATCGTCACATCTAATCCACAATTTTAGCTGTGTCAATCCAGTCGTGGCGTGGCACACCTTATTTGATGAATTAGAAATACATCCAGAAATTGTAGGGGCGCATGGCGTGCGCCCAATCTAGTACCTCAATTAGACAAAGGTAAACGCCCTGCTAAAAGTGCTTTCGTAGCAGATTCTCCAGCTCGGCGTAACTGTCGCGTCAACTGCCAATTTAACCCACCCAAGATAATCACCTGAATCAGAAAGGCTTGCAACACCAATCCTACGGATGCATGGCGCATCACATAATCCCAAGGAAATGCTGTAAACAGCCATAATCCACCCCAGCTTTGTCCGGGAAAAATCGATAACACACTCAACAGAGTCGGTGGTAAAACAATTGCTGCGACAACTATCCCAGTTGCCCAGATTCCCCGCTTAGACGTTTTCATCAACAGCATTAGCTGTGCGATCGCGCCATAGATTAAAATCATAATCAGGCTGAGAATTAGACTAGCAAAGGCTTGCAGTTTCACGTTAATGTCCACTGACTCCAGCAAAATCCAACCGATTAACGGGAGTACCACAATCATCAAATTCATGGCAATCGCCAATAAACCTGGACTCTTTTCACCCCAGAGTAAATCGGCTATCAATGAGGAATTAACAGTTGAACGATTTTGATGTCGATAACGTGTCCAATCCTGTAAACATTGACGCTGAGGAGATAAGGCAGCTATTAACCCCAAAAACAGTACTAGATTTAATCCCAGTACAATGTAGAAGTTATCGGGAAACGGATAAGAATATCCTGAAGTTGGCTCTTGCAGGGCAAAACCGAGGGTGAAGGTTATCCAGCAAGCCGTGAGTAAATAACTTTGGCGTTTACTCAGTAGCGTTGTACCTGGATTCCGAAACTGTCGGTTAAAGGCTTGTCCAATCCAGTATGTCCATAAACCATAGTTCAGCAGTGTCAAGACCACAATACTCAACCCCATCATTCCCAAGGGTAAGTTAAAAAATTGCCACGCTTGAATTTTGCCTAGATGAAAGGGAAAACCTGTATAACGTGAATTGGTTTCATTGACAAGATAAGGAAACAATACTGATGGAGAAAACAGGCTTAACCAATCGAAGGAACTGTTGTCAATTGGTTTAAAATTCGCCATCAACAAAAATGCAAAAACTGCCCCACTGCCTAACCAAGCTTGGAACCCACTAAACCAGGAACCAAATAAGCCAAATAAAAGCGCCGCACTGAAGAAAAACCCACTACTGGCGATGAGTATAACCCAGAAACTGATAATTTCTGTTAAGGTAATTTTGCCAGATAAACCAAACCATAAATGGAATGGTATAGTAATGGCAATTGCCAGATAGAGGAGAATGGGAACTCCCAAGAGTTTACCCAGCCAAAACTGCCCTGTTGACTGAGGGCTGAGTCGAATGAAATTTAGTGTACCCCGTCGTTCTTCATGACCCAGATTAGCAATCAGCATATAACTCCCGATCACCAAAAGGGCAAAGAGAACAAAAAGACTGAGAGAGATGAATATGTCGCGATAGTGATCTTGCCACCAAAGCTGGATCTCCAGTTCACTCAGGTGGCGACGAGGGTGATCGCCTGACCAAGAAAAGAACAGCAGGAATTGACCCACTAACGATATAATCAGTGCGATCGCGATATTCCTTCCCTTCAATCTTCCCTTCAATTCCCGCAATAGCTGCGGGTTCCAGTTTCCTAGCCTGTCTATTCCTTTAAGTACCATGAAAACAGTCTCCTAAATTTGTCATTTGTCCTTAGTCATTGGTCATTTGTCATTCGTTAAAAAACCTTGGTCGGGGCGGGTTTAGTTACATCTGGGTGATGTCAAAAACGATAATAGTAAAACCCGCCCCTACAGTTCTGAAAATGTTCTAAGAGACTTGTTGATGTCCTAGCTTTAAGAATATAGTTTCTAAGTCCTCTTGGGTACAGTGAAACTCGGTTAACGGAATTCCCGCTTCAACAAGCGATCGCAATAACATGGCACTCTCTTCTGGATTCCCAGTAAAATCAACCCGTATCTGATTTTTTCCGGGAATTGGTTCGATTTCTTGCACTAAGGGATAATTTTTCAGTTCAGCCGCCAGTGCATCCATATCTCCTAAACTGGAGAGAATAATCTTCTGACGACTGAGGCGGCGATAAAGTTCAGCTAAAGGCGCACTTTCCACCAAATAGCCGAGTTCCATAATCCCCACCGAGGTACAGAGTTCGGCTAAGTCACTCAAGACATGGGACGAAATCAGAATCGTCATTCCCGCTTCTTGTAACGTTTTGATAATTTCCCGAAACTGCATCCTCGCGATCGGATCTAATCCGGAAACGGGTTCATCCAGTAGCAGCAGAATCGGTTCATGAATAATCGTTCTCGCCAAACTCAGGCGCTGTTTCATCCCCCGCGATAGGGTAGCAATTAAACTTTTGCGCTTACTGGTAAGCTGTACCAGTTCCAACACTTCCCGCAAACGTCTAGTACGTCGGGGTTCTCTCAGGCGATAGAGTCGGGAAAAATAGTCGAGATAATCCCAAACCGTTAAATCCTCGTAGACAGGGAAATCATCGGGGAGATAACCAATGCGCTGTTTGAGTTTGGGGTTGGTTTGATCCCGCAAAAAGCGATCGCCATTAATATAAATTTCACCCGTCGTCGGTTCCTCTGCGGCGGCTAACATCCGGATTAGCGTCGTTTTCCCTGCGCCATTGGGACCAATCAATCCATAGACTTCACCAGCGGCGACTTGTAAATCGATATCATTGACGGCGATATGTCGGTCAAATTGCTTAGTCAATCCATGGGTAGAAATAGCTAAGTCTTGACTTAGGGGGGGTGGGGATGGGAGAACTGTTCCTGCTTCCATAGTTGATGCTGATGGGATCTAATGTCCGCCAGTTTAACCTCTGTGAAGCAAAGGTATCTCTCATCCGGTGACACTTATGCAGTTTGGACTGGGGATTGGGGAACAAAAGGCGTACCAGCGCCAGTCTAGTCATCGGAATCCGGGTTGTAGTGCGACCATCTTGGTCGCTACTAAATCTTGATCGCTACTAAATCTTGGTCGTTAAGTAGATTGATGGAAATTAACTCAACACTCCACCAGTTCTGTAAATCTTCCTCAAACTCTCACATAAGACATAAGACATAAGACATAAGACATAAGACATAAGACATAAGACATAAGACATAAGACGATCTCCACCTATTTACTTCACTGATTGATATCACGCCCAATATAAATAATATCCTGTTCCTCCTCTAGTTCGCTCTCAATTCTGGAACAAGAAAATGCCACTAGAATCTTGTCTCCTGTCTTAGTATGACAAACTACCTGGGTTGTGTTGACGCTATTTGAATAAGAGCCATTTTTGTGTAAAACTAAACCTTTAATCTGAGACTCATCAATAATTAAAGATAAAGGTTTGCCGATTAATTCAGAATTGCTATAACCGAACAATGAATTAGCTGCTTTATTCACAATTTTTATAATAGAAAACGCATTTGTTATGAATAAAGCATCTCCTATATATTGGATTATTTTATCAAGATATTGACTAGATGCTGCCCAAGCATCTAACAATAAAGTCGTTTCATTTGAGTGTTGAACTAATGTCTGTTCTAAATTCATCCGCTCGGTCACATCCTCGCACAACATAATGAGTTGGTTTCCCGCCTGATAATCGTCACTGTCATTGATGATATACATATCAAAATAGAGAAGATTACCTCGTCCAGAAAATCGTCCAATTCCTTTTAAATCAAAGTTTAACTGTTGTCCCTGAAGGATATGGCTTAAAATCTCTTCAATCCCTACAAGTTCCGGGAAACTCAGACGCACATCCTTACCGATAGTCAAATCCTGAGGACGGTCGGCGAACTGAGCGATTTTATGGGATAGTTCTAAAATATTGAATGACTCATCGACGGCTAAGTATTCAATATGACGAGAAAATAATAATTTTTTAAAAAGGGGATGCATGGAATTTTATATTAGTTAGATTTGTGAAGATATTTAAATTAATTTTATTGTTAATAATTACTTAGATCAAGGACTGTAGCATAGAAATTATATATAGTAATTATATAATTTTATCCTATTGAGTATTATTCATTCATTATTCTTACCTGGCTTTTCTAAATCACCAATGTAGCTGGCTATGTTTCTACCCTATCAGTGCAGATTTTCGCAGAACAGGCAAAAACTCAATACCTCCTCGCCTAAGTATGTTTATTGGCTGTCCAATATAATAATTTATTTTACAGCAATAAGAAAATAGGTAGTCATCTTACCCTTACCCTTCACTTCAATCATGCCTGGTTGATCAAACTCGAATGTATCCTTTCAGGTAAAATATTCAGGAGTAACTGTTACAGTCGATGAAATCTTCTTCATTCAACCATTCGCTGAGCTAGGGTAAAAAAGATATCGTCAACATTTTTACCAGTTTTCGCTGATGTGGGATAGACAGCAGCGATTTTATTTGGATAATTCAATTGACACTTGTCTAGCAAATCTTCCTGTTGTTTTTCCGAAAGAAGATCCGCTTTATTTAACGCAACGATACCAAATCCTTTGGGATTTACCGATAAAAACGCCTGTAAGTGATCTGAAATATGATCGATTGTGACTTGGCGACTGACATCAGCTACGATTACCGCACTGGTTGCGCCTTGTAGGTACATCGGCGTCACCGTTTTAAATTTAGTATTTCCCTCCAAATCCCAGATTAGCATTTGTACCTGGAGCGCCTTTTTTGGCGTCTTGGCTTGCACCTCAACCGTTTTTCGGGAAATCTTTACCCCCACAGTGGACAAATACTTATCACTAAACTGTCGTTCTACAAAGCGACGAATTAAGCTAGTTTTACCGACACTAAAATCACCCAGCATACATATTTTTTTAGAGATCAGGGAAGTCATCCTCGTTTTTTAACTCCAATTGATAGAGACTATAATATATTTAGATTTGAGCGATACAAAATAGTTCTGAAATTCTTACTTATCTGTGTTTCTTATCACTGACGAATGACCAATGATCGGCGATTAATTGCCCAGATATGATCCCCAAAGAAGGGCAAATTTAGTTAAGTAAAACCCGCCCCTACAACAATGTAGAGACGCGCCATGGCGCGTCCATACTTAAATGCTGCCATAAACGGGAACAGCCGCACCGCTTACATCCTGCGCCGCGTCTGAGGCTAAAAAACAAATCACTTGGGCGATAGATTGGGGTTTCACCCACTGATTGGCATTTTCTTCCCCCATCGCTTGACGATTGGTTGGTGTGTCAATCACACTAGGGAGTACACTATTGGCGGTGATATTTGTGCTTTTGGTTTCATCCGCGATCGCTTGAGTCAGGGCGACAACGCCAGCTTTTGCTGCACAGTAGGCGGCTAACTGTCCCCCCGGTTGCACAGCACCCCGCGATCCCACGGTAATAATGCGCCCATAATTCTGGGGCAGCATTTTCGCCAAACTGTGCTTGCACACCAAAAAGGTGGTATTTAAGTTCAGGTCAAAATCGTTTTTCCAGGCTTCATAACTGTATTCGTGGGTTTTTCCCATGGAAAAGCCACCCACTAAATGGATTAGTACATCCACCCCTTCCATATCGTCGATCATCTTGCTGACATTCGCCTCATCAGTGAGATCGGTAGGGACAAAGCTAATCCGGGCAAAATCCGCAGGGGATAGGATTTGTTTTAGGCGTTCTACATCTTGAGGATTGCGATAAGGAATGGTTACCGTTTTGGGTGTAGAGGCTAATACGGCTGGAGTCACCCCTATTCCTAGTCCGCCAGTACCGCCAGTGAGTAAAACGTGTTTGCCTTTCATGAAGTTGAACGGGTGGGTATCTTCATTTTCCACCATATCGTGATTTGAGCAGCAATTAAGCTGCCCTTACTTTATTCAAGCACGAATTGGCTTCACCTGATCGGGTGGATGTCTAGGATAGGCGGCGCAAATAATAAGGGTTTGGTAACCAAACCCCTGCGAGTCCACTTCTAAGACTGTTGTTCCAGTTCCGATTTCATCCGCTCTAACGTCATTTGCATTTGATCAAACATTTGCTGAGGCGTGATGCCAAACTGACCAAGTTGTGTATTAAGCTGCTCAACTGTCATCTGAGCCATAAAATCCTCGGATAACTCGAAGCGCTTCATAAAAATTCGATAGCGCTCCATCATCGCTTCCATCTGATCAATGAAAATTTTCTTCCCTTCTCGGTCAAATTTACCGTAGCTGCCTCCCAATTGGACAAGGGACTGATAATCTTCAAACAGTTGTTTAGCTTCTTGTTGGACTATATCTGAATCAAAAAACCCCATAGCTCTTACCCGATCAACCGAGTGGGTTGTACTGCCGTTTCCAGTCATATTCTAGTGCAGTGTTGCACTTAGAGGAAACTTCGGTTATCCGTATTGGGGATGCAAGGGAGTAGGGGTGCAGGGGGGAGAGGAAATGAAATTAGAGATTCCTGCCAGTAGTATTAAGCAGTATCTCTCTATCATAAAAGTATGGCGTTCCTCTTTCTTGATTGATAACGGTGTCCTTTCGTCTGGTGTTAGAACCACTATGTTGAGCAAGCCGAAAAGTCGAAAAGTCGCTTCCTTACTGGCGTTTAGTGGGGTAGTGATACCTGTTTCTGGACTGCACAAGTTTTATCTGGGGCAACCTTGGTGGGGAGTTTTGTATTTATTGCTGTCCTGGACACCGATTCCCAGAGTGGCGAGTGCCATTGAAGGGGTATGGTATTTGTTGCAAAATTCGGAGCAATTCGACCAAAATTTTAATGGGAATTTGATATCAACCGGGACATCGATACCAAGTCAAATCCCAGAGGTTGATCCGGCGCAAGTGGGTGCGATCGCGGATGCACTGCGACAACTGGACAAGCTGCGTCAGGAGGGATTGATGTCAGAATATGAGTTTGAGCAAAAGCGTCGCCAACTACTGGATCGTATCGCCTGAAAAAAAGAAGATGGCACTGTTTGACTGGCTCTTATCGACGGATCGATTAAACCCAACCTGGCGCTCAATCCAATCCCGGATTCAGAGTGATCCTTACTATCGGCTGCAATCGGCGCAAGAAATTGAAGTGGCGGTGGCGCTGGGGATGAGAATTGATGTCAATCAAGCGACGGTGGATGACTGGCTAAGATTACCGGGGATATCCATCCATCAAGCGCGATCGCTGGTTGAATTGGCAAGTAGTGGGGTACAGTTTTGCTGTTTGGAGGATATTGCGGCGGCGTTAAGTATCTCTGTGGCGCGGTTACAGCCGTTACAACCAATTCTCAGCTTTTGTTACTATGATGCCGAAAGTCCAGCAACACCCGTGTCGATTCCGGCGAATACAGCATCCGTGGAACAACTGAGCCGAATTCCTGGAGTTGACTTGTTTGTAGCCAGAGCGATCGCCCAAAATCGGCAAGAGATGGGCAACTATCGTAATTTAGCAGACTTGCAGCGACGCCTTGCCCTTCCCCCAGACCTCATATCTGAGATAATGTACTATCTGCGGTTTTGAGTAAAAAGCAAATGCCCTGGTTCGTCAAGATAGAAGAAGGCATCGTCGATAAACCTACGTTTGACCAATATGTTCCGGCTCATAAAGCCTACGTCCAAGACTTGATTGCCAAAGGACACCATGCCAAAACAGGTTACTGGGCTGAGAAAGGGGGCGGAATGCTCCTGTTTGAGGCAATTTCCAAACAAGAAGCACAGGCGATCGTTGAACAAGATCCGTTGGTAGCAAATCACTGTGTCAAGTACCAACTTCACGAATGGTTCATCATTGCCGAATGAAAATATCTCGGTGAACTGATCAATGAGGTTCAAAGCTGTTATAGTGGTAAATGACTCGGATTCATGCAATCCCAACGCTCAAACCTTGTCAGAACCGGAAGGTAGCAGCAATACGAGATGCTTGGGATAGGCGTGAACTCCGGGTCTTCTCGTATCTGGCGCTACGGTGTGGTAACTACGGGGTGGCGGAATCAGTATTGTGGTGAGAGTTAGAGACTCCTCCGGTGAAACGTCTGGAAGCATGGGAAGTTCCCTAACACCGGAATCGAAACAAGGCAGAGGACGAATCTCGCTATACTGCCAAATGATACCCTTACTAATTGGTTTAAGTTTCCTGGAGGCAGATTTATGACATCCTATGCAACCTCTTCTGCCAAAGCCGAGATGAGTGAACTCCGGCGTCTAAAAACCTTACTCCCCCCAGAATTGCAAAGCTGGGTCATGGTGGAAGGAACGACTGAGGTCAATCCCCCATTGTTACGCACCGAAGAAATTGGTAGCGATGAGGTGGAGGTGCAAATTGACTTAGTGAAATGGGAGCAGTTTGCCCTTGACCAACGTAATCTCCTATTTTGGCACGAAGTTGCCCGGATTCAGAATGACACGATCCCCAAAGAAGGGTGGGAAATGGCAGCCCTAGCCATTGGTTTGGGAGGCGCTGTTGGGGAACTTTGGGTACAAGATGGATTGCTACTGCTGTTGGCACTCGCCCTCTGTGGTGTTTCTGGATGGAGACTCTATCAGAAAAACAACGGCGAGAAAACTCTCAAGGCAGAAATTGAGGCAGACGAAAAAGCGATCGCCCTGGCTACTCGCTTTGGCTACACTCTCCCCAACGCCTACAAGAGTCTAGGCAGTGCCTTAAAAACCTTAGTTGAAGTTACACCCAGTCGCCGTCAACGTCGCCGCTACGAAGCCCGCCTAGCTGCATTGAAAAAAAGTGCGGCTAAAGCCAAAGCTGAAGCAAAAAGCAAACGGGAATCCAGAGCCTAAAGCTGACCGATCATCTTATGGGTTTGGGGGATGACGCGCACTGATTTGAGATGGCGCTTCATCAACGCTTGCCATTCTAAAACTTGAGTCGGCGTTGGCTGGCTCATTGGCGCATGATGGGGTTTAGCTAGGGGCGTTACAGGTTGTAAAAACACGGGAATACTGGGGTTACACGCTGCAACCAATTCGGCGGCTAACTCCAGTTCGGCGGTGTTCGTTGTTTGGGCAATAATCAGCTTGACAAAAACCTCAACATCTGTATAACCACAAAGTTGTAGAAACTGACGATGGGCTTGCCAACACTCTTCCCCACTTACACTCGGCAGCTTCATATCCATGCCGATACAATCTAAATAGGGTAAAATCTGGGCTAGTTGCTCTGGACGATGTCCACCGGTTTCCAAATAGATGGGTAACCCAGTTCGGTGTCGCACCACGGGCAAGAACTCTCTTAAAAAGGAAGCCTGCAACAGGGGTTCGCCACCTGTTACACTAATGCTTTCATGGAGTCCTGGATAATTTTGCCGCTCAACCCATGCCAATAACTGATCAAAGGTTACAGGATTAGGATGAGTTTCAAAATCCCGATGTCCAGGGGTTTGCTCCACAGAAGCTAAATTGGGAACTGCCCAGGTATTCGTACTATCGCAAAAATGGCAGCGCAAATCACACATTGCCAAACGGATGAATAATTGACGGGTACCAACATTGAGTCCTTCACCTTGAATGGCAGAAAACAGTTCAATGAGCCGTGCGGTTAGTCCAGTCTGAGCTGACATTTTTTGAGGATCGGTAAATTCAAGTGAGTTTTCGGTTAAGTTAGCAATTGTACGACACAATATTGGTCAGGAACACATCAGGAACACAGGTGAATACAAAAAATACAGGTTGTTATGGGTGACTCAATGTCAGAAGCGGATTTTAAAGTAATACTATTGCATGAAACTCCCGTCATGCAACTTCCGGCTCGCCTGAGTGTGCTTGAAGCTGTGGCTTTCAAAGAAACCTTCCAGCAAATTTTTCAGAATCACCCCCTGCCGCCCAAAATTATTTTAGACTTTCGTCAAACGACCTTTATCGATAGCTGTGGGATTGGGGCGTTGGTGAACAATTACAAAAATGCGACCAGTAAAGAGGTTGAACTGGTACTCACCAATGTTAGCACTCCGGTCATGATGGTTTTGAGAATGACGAACCTCGATCAAGTTCTCACAGTGGAACTGCTGTCTGAATCAAGTCAGCCGCCAGCATTACTACCCACTCACCCTTCCACCCGCTCTGGGATCAAACGTGGACTTGATATTATCGGCGCAATCGTTGGCTTAGGAATTACCGCACTGCTGTTTATTCCAATTGCTATTGCCATCAAACTTGATTCACGAGGTCCTATCTTCTTCAGTCAGATCCGTAAGGGGTGGATGGGCAAAGAATTTCGGATTTTGAAGTTCCGCTCCATGTATGTCGGGAGTCAAGATATTAGTAAGGGTAAAATTAGAATTAAACCGTTGGATGAAAATGCCCCTGATCTGAGAGTGACACGAGTCGGTCGCTTTTTACGGAAAAGTAGCCTTGATGAACTGCCTCAATTTGTCAATGTCCTGAAAGGGGAAATGAGTTTGGTTGGAACTCGACCCCCAACACCCGACGAAGTAGATTACTATGAGGTACCAGAATGGCAGCGTTTAGATGTCAAACCGGGTATGACAGGAGAGTGGCAGGTCAATGGGCGAAATCAAATCCACAACTTTAAGGACATCATTGACTTAGATTTACGCTACCAGCATCACTGGAGCTTGATGTATGATGTCAAATTAATTATCAAAACAATTTTAGTCGTTTTTTCTAAAAATAGTGGCGCGGCTTAAAAAAATATGGGACTGGCTTTCGATTGATGCACCCTGACAAACCCCTTAAACAATCGCATCTCAAGGTAGCCACAGACATCAACGCTGTTGCTAAAATTTTCGCCTGGTTTGATCGGCTAGCCTTGCGCCAATTTCCTTGCCAATTTTGTGTGGATTGTAAAGTGGCACTAGATGAAGCCTTTGCCAACGCGGTTCACCACGCTCATCGCTACTTGCCTCACACTACACCGATTGAGCTGGAGCTGAAGATATTTGCTGACCGCTTAGAAATGCGGATTTGGGATCACGGACAACCGTTCGATTTGCAAGCTAAGTTGGACGCTTTACACCAAAAAGGCTGTAACCTTCTAGAGGAAACAGGCAGAGGATTAATTTTGATGGAGCAATTCACGGATGAACTATCTTATCAACGCTTATCTGATCAACGCAATTGTTTGTTTATGGGAAAACGACTCGTACCCGTGAGCCATTGAATGCCGTCAGCCATTGAAGGAATGTGTAAAAGCCGTGAATTTATCCAGCCTCTAGCTGATTGCACTTACTCTTACGATGCGGCATTCTGATAAAGGCAACTACAATAGGTAGATTCTACAATAATGGTGTTTCCTTAGCAATTGAGCCATGCAATGTCCTTGAACATAAGCCTAGACATCCTGATTGATAGGCACTCGGCTAGTTTGGCGAAAAAATTAGCCCCAACTGGGTAAGTCCCACTTGCTTTCCTAAAATTTATGAGAATTCTGATTTATTCCTACAACTATTTTCCCGAACCCATTGGCATTGCCCCACTGATGACCGAACTCGCTGAGGGGTTAGTGAAACGAGGACATCAGGTTCGGGTGGTTACGGGTATGCCTTGGTATCCTCAAAAAGAAGTCTATAAAGACTACCAAGGCAAATTATACTGCACCGAGGTGATCAACGGTGTAGCGATTCAGCGCAGCTATGTCTGGATTCGCCCCGAACCCAGTTTAATCGACCGATTATTATTGGAAGTTAGTTTTGTGGCAACAAGTTTTGTCCATGCTCTAAAGGGTAAGCGCCCCGATATCGTTTTCTTAACAGCACCACCACTACCCGTTGCGGTACCCGCAGCACTCCTAGGATGGCTACACCGAGTTCCAGTGGTTCTAAATCTTCAGGACATTTTACCAGATGCTGCTGTACACCTGGAAATTCTGACCAATCCCAAGCTGATTCGCATCTTTTCCATTTTGGAAAAATTTGCCTACCGGACTGCGACCAAAATTAGTGTTATTGCTGATGGGTTTATTAAAAACTTGCGGAAGAAGGGAGTCAGTGAAAGCAAAATTGAGCTGATTCCGAATTGGGTGAATGTTGATTTCATCAAACCTTTACCGAAAGAACCTAATGAATTCCGTCAAGAGCATGGACTCAACGGGAAGTTTGTGGTCATGTACTCCGGGAATATAGCGCTAAGCCAAGGCATAGAAACCGTGATCCAGGCTTCGATTCGCCTGCGCCACGTTCCCGAAATTGCCATTGTCATTGTGGGAGAAGAAAAAGCGTTAGAACGATTGCAGCAAGAAGAAGCGAGGGCGCTGGTAGAATGGCAAATTGAGATCCAAAAGAAAGCGCGATCGCTGGTGAAAGCAGAAGCTAAAGCCTTGCAACAATTGCAGCTATACAAACAAACCTGTAAAGCCACCAACGTACTCCTGCTACCGTTTCAACCTCGCGAAAAACTCCCGGAAATGCTAGCCGCCGCCGATGTGGGCTTGGTCTTGCAAAAGCACAACGTTATTGACTTTAATATGCCCTCAAAAATTCCGGTTTTGATGGCAAGCGGTCGTGCCATCATCGCCTCGGTGCCAGCCGAAGGTACAGCCGCCAGTGCCATTCAAAGAAGTGGCGGTGGTATTAGGGTCAAACCCGAAGATCCCAAAAATTTAGCCGCCGAAATTTTGGATCTCTATCTCCATCCGGAAAAAGTCAAAGCTTTGGGTGAGAAAGGCAGAAAGTATGCCGAAGAAAATTATGCGTTTGACCGAGCGCTTGATCGCTATGAACAACTCTTTGCTTCCCTTCAGAAGCGTTGAGATAAAATGGATTCAATACCTATAGTATAGAGTCAATCTTAGCCTTGAGGAGTTTTGTGACCGAATGCGGGATCAGGTTTTAACCTGGCTAAACGATAATGTTCCGACAGCCCGGATGCAGCACATCCTGAGGGTTGAGCAGATGTCTATGGAATTAGCGCGACATTATCATTTAAATGTGGAGCAAGCCGCTCAAGCCGGATTGATGCATGATCTGGCTAAATACTTTAAGCCAGAGCGACTCTTGCGAATGGCTAAGGAGGGAGGTATCGATATAGATCCAATCTGTGCGGCGACTCCCCATCTGTTACATGCTGATGTCAGTGCTATCGTGGCTAAAGAGCAGTTCGCTATCCAAGAGGACGCTGTACTCAATGCGATCGCGCTGCACACGCTAGGAAATCCAGGAATGAGTGAGATGAGCTGCGTTGTGTTTTTAGCCGATAGCCTGGAACCAGGTCGTGGCAATACACCGGAGTTAGAAAATTTGCGGAAAATTGCTCGCGTTGATCTGCACAAAGCCGTTTGGCTAACGTGCGACTACTGTGTCAAACACCTGCTCAATACCCGTCGCCTGATTCACCCCCGCATGATCTTAACTCGGAACTGGGCGGTGCAACGCTTTAGCCAAAAACCAGAATTGACTCAGTAGGTCAATGGACATCAACCGAAAAATGTTATGTTTTATAAAAAATCATCAAACTCTAACAAATGACAAATGACAAATGACAAAAAACAAATGACAAAAGACCAATTTCAACGCTCATCTACCTTATTTGTCAACGACAATCAAGAGCAAAAAACTGGACCCGATTTGGCATTAACCATTGCTCAAGCTGCCGATGATCGCAAAGGCGACAATATTGTCATCCTGCGCGTGGCAGATGTTTCCTATATTGCTGATTATTTTGTGATTGTAACAGGCTTTTCACGGGTACAGGTGAGGGCGATTTCTCAGTCGATTGAAGATCAAGTGGAAACAACTTGGCAACGGCGTCCTCTACGCACCGAAGGACAAGCCGATGGAAGCTGGCTGCTTCAGGATTACGGTGAGGTGATTGTTCACATTATGCTGCCCCAGGAACGGGAGTTCTATAATCTAGAAGCATTTTGGGGTCACGCCGAATATGTTGAATTCAATTCGCAACAATCCTAACCTGAACAAACACTATGAGGGAATCGTCCGTTTCTTTCTGTCCCGTACCGACAGAACAACAACCGATTCATGAGTACCAAGAATTAAAAGACTCTTGGTTTTTCCGTTGGGCGAAGCTAGAATTGGGGGATTATGGACTCAAGCTGGCTTGGGTTTGGGGCTTAAGCTGGTTAATAGCGGGTCCAGTCGCCGCCGCTAGTTTTGCGCCGCACCAGGATCTGGTACAGTTTATTTTGGCGGGTGGCGCAGGTGCTGGCGTGTTTTTGATATTGGTGTTACTGCGACTGTACTTAGGTTGGTCTTACGTGTGCGATCGCTTATCTCAGGAAACCATCGGCTATGAAGAGTCCGGCTGGTATGATGGTCAAACCTGGACGAAGCCGCCAGAAGTCCTGAGTCGCGATCGCCTGATCGTCTCCTATCAAGTTCAGCCCATTCTGCAACGCCTGCAACGAACATTGGGCATTATCGCTATTCTGATCATAAGTGGCAGCTTGCTATGGAATCTTTCTTGATAATTTATGGTTTGGTTTTCCCTCAAAACAATTAAGTTGGTTGGTGGAAATAAACCCAACACTATTAATTTCTGCCAATATTCCCTAAACTCTTACAAATGACCAATGACCAATGACCAATGACGAATAACGAATGACAAGGGTAAAACGTAATCAAGCACCAGCGATCGAAGTCCGTTTACTCCGGGAAGGCATAGCCGAATCCATCCACCACGCTCAAGCTGTCCTTTGTGACGAGCGAGGGCGTGTGCTATCTGTAGCGGGCAATTCAGAAACATCAACCTTTATTCGTTCGGCACTCAAACCGTTTCAGGCTCTGGCAGTTACCACAACGGGAACCCTGGAACGATATAATCTTAACGACCGAGATTTGGCAATTATTTGTAGTTCCCACCAAGGTCATCTGGAACAGGTTCGCCAGGTGTTTAAGATTCTTTGGCGCTGCGATGTTGACCCATCAGCCTTGCAATGTCCGATTCCTCCGGGCAAGCAAAGTGCCTTAGAATACAACTGCTCTGGCAAACATGCAGGTATGCTTGCTGTCTGCCGCCAACGCAATTGGTCGATTGATAGTTATTTACAGTACAATCACCCCGTTCAACGACTCGTTTTGAGCAAAGTCGCAGAATTGATGCGGATGCCACCAGAAGAGTTGATTTTGGCACACGATGACTGTGGCGCACCGACGTATTTTTTGCAACTCGCTCAAATCGCCACCCTCTTTGCTCAACTCGCTTCTGGTGACAATTTGGCAATGGAGCGAATTGTTCGGGCAATGACCCATCATCCTACCCTAGTGGCAGGAGAAGGGGCATTTGATACAGAATTAATGCGATTGACCCAAGGCGAACTGGTAAGTAAAGCTGGATCAGAAGGGGTTCAATGTATCGGTCGTGTGGGTGAAGGACTGGGTATGACAATTAAAGTCATGGATGGAGCCAAACGCGCTAAATATGCGGTAGCGATTCAGCTTTTGAAACAAATGGGTTGGATTAGTCCCGCCGTGGCGGAAAGTTTGGCGGAAACCTTTATGCATTTCGGTGAGTTCAAGCGTCTAGAGGTGATTGGCGAACTCTCGATGAGTTTTTGAATTGGGTGATTGGTCATTTGTCCTTGGTCATTTGTCCTTTGTTTGTACTACCGCACCTAGGCTTTTTTGCTTGGAGTTGCCACATTTAGGAAATAGGTGTTATGCTGTTTAAAGCGACGCGGGATAGAGCAGTCTGGTAGCTCGTCGGGCTCATAACCCGAAGGTCGGTGGTTCAAATCCGCCTCCCGCCACCAAATATAAAGGCAAGCCCTGTAAACCCTTGAGTTTATGGGGCTTTGTGTAGGGATTGCTGCATGAGTGTAGATGGTATACCACACAAGGGTTTTAATCCATTTTTTGACCCAACAAGTGCTTTCGTTTTGATGCCTAAACGGTCAAAAACCTTGCAATGCAAGCCTAAAAGCAGCATCTTCCCCATCTCCCTCATCTCCCTCATCTCCCTCATCTCCCCCTCACCTCACCACTTATTCAGCAGCCCCTAAGGAGCGATCGCGGGAGTTCTGCCCACAGTCTCTTGAACTGTTGTATGACAGGTAGGCATAAGTTCCAGCACCATGTTATAAAAAGAGCGAATCGGTGGGATTTGCAGTCGATCTTGTGTCGTGACTAACACCACTTGCCGGGTCAAGGTTTGTTTCGGGGGTGATCCATTTTCAGTAGCAGCAGCGGTAATCGAACGCACAGCCAGAGTCGGATCACCTAGGGCTTCTACCAAGGCAGATCGGGGTAGCAGCGAAATTAAATTTCCCTGACGCACAACTCCCCGAAAAGCATCCAGGGAATTTAATTCTAAGCTAGCGTTAAGGGTGCCACTTTGCCGGGAGAACAAGTCTTGTACCAATCGCTGCATCCCATAACCATCTTTAAAGATCACATGGGGATAGCAGGTTAGGGCATCCAAAGGCACTAGGGTATATTTGGTTAACGGATGATCGGCTGCCATTAAGACTTCGATGGGTTCGTCATACAATTGCTCCGTCACCATTTCGGCGCTGGCGGTTAAATAGCGGTTATTCATGACAATCGCTAAATCAACCAAACCATCTTTCAAAACTTTCAGGGCGCGATCGCTCCCTAATGCCGTTACCCGCAGTTGCACGTTGGGATAATCCTGACAAAAACGCTGTAAAACCGGGGGCAAGTAATGGGCGCAGACGGAGTGAATAGCGGCGACACAGAGTTCAGGTTGTTTTCCGTCTAACAAGTCAGATAATTCTTGGGTGGCGGTTTTCCATTCATGGCAGATTTTACGGGCGCGAAATAAAAAGCGATCGCCTCCTAGGGTTAATGTCGCCCGAGCCGTTCGATGGAGCAAGGGTAGCCCTACTTCAGCTTCCAACGCTTGAATTTGGCGGCTAATCGTCGATTGGGTAACACCGCATTCACGGGCGGCTTGTTGAAAGCTGCCTGTCTCAGCAACGGCTAAAAAAGCTTGTAACTGCTCTAGACGCATGATGGTGTAGCGGAGATATATTAACGTGAGATTAGCTTAATCGATATCTCACCTCAACTTAGTAATACTTGATACGGCAAGTTCAATCTTTAGCTGAACCGTAGGATAGGCTATGCCCACCCTACCCAATACTATTCTCTGTTGCCTGTTCCCCGTTCCCTGTTCCCTGTTCCCTCTAGACGCTATCAGTGACGCTGCTGAAATTAAACGCCTTAACTCGTACCCCTGGCATCACCCGACCCCCGAAACGCTGTACCGTACTCAGAGCATCAATATCCCGTAACATGTCCGGCAGACTTTGGTTAAATCGCAGATTTTTAATCGGATAAGCAATTTTCCCATCTTCAATCCAGAATGTACCATCACGGGTCATTCCTGTCACCTCTAAGGTACGTGGATTGACATAGCGCACATACCAAGCGCGATTAACCAAGATTCCCCGTTCCGTTTGAGCAATCAAATCGCTCAGGCTTTGCTCAGATCCAGACATAACGATGGGAAACAATGAGCCTGTCGGTTCTTTTCCCTGCTGTTGCGCCCAGTAGCGACTATAGGATAAGGTTTTAGGCACTCCATCCTGAATAATCTCCAGATAGTGATTACTCAATCCATCACTAAAGCAGGTTCCTCTCTGCAACAAGGGATGAGCGGGATGGCGTTGCACTTGTACCAAGGGACTAAATAGAGATTCACCAACGCGATTCCCCACAGGTTGACCTGTGTCATCGGTGCGAGACATAAAGGATCGCCCTTCATCGGCGGATCGGGCATTTAAATTGAAGATCACCCAGGGGAGTACATCCGCAAACGCCGGATTATTAAAGATGACAGGGTAAACACCCGGTTGAATTTCACGGGGATTACGGGCGGCAAATGCCCGCTCAATCAGGGGTTCAATTAGGGAATCTAGGGGTAACTGAGCAATAGCAAAGGCTGTACGCTGATTCCAACTCGATCCATCCTCAATTCGAGCCGTAAAGCTCAACTCCGCCTCTGTACCGCGATCGCAGGCGCGTAATCCCAGGGAATTTCCTACAGCTTTAGCAAAGGCTTGAGTACTCAATCGTCCAGAACCTTCCACTCCAGCTTTAGCACTCTTAGCACAGATTTGTTGTACCATTTCTCCGCGTGCTAAGGGTGATAAAGTGGCTGTGGCGTCGTCAAAGGCAGGAACACGGGACTCGTAGACTTGGGGTTCAAGCAAGGGAACCCATTCTGGATCTTCAGGTGCAATCCGAGCTAATTCTTCGGATCGCTGGATGGTATCGGTAATTGCATCGGGTAAAAATTCTGTGGTGGAAGCCGATGCGCTGCGTTTACCGAAATAACTGGTAACGGTGAGAGTAAATTTATGGCGGTTAATATTCTGGCTAATTTGATTTTCTGAGAAGCGGCTGAGGGCAGATTCGCTGGAACTTACGCTGACGAATACCCCTTCGGCTTGAGATTGCTGAATCACCGAATCAACCAAGGATAAAGCTTGGTCTTCACTGACTAATGTCGGGGCTGTAGCTGGTGTCACGGCGGTTTACTCTAGGGGTAGGGTGGGTATAGAGACATAATTTCTGATCAAGCCCTTAAATTATCATAATTTGCCCAGAGGCGTAGTGAGCTGGCAATGCCCACTCTACACGATCAGTGTCGTTAAAATCTTTTGTATCTGCTTCCACTGCTGCACTGGCAAACTATGACCAACCCGCCCGATCCTTCTCCGTCTAATCCAGCCATCCAGTCAACGAACCCTAATCCTGAGCCAATCTCATCCCAGGCTTCTGATCAGGTGTCGGCTGTGTCTCCGACTCAATTCTCTGAGCGACAAAATCCTAACAGTAAAGCATTGGCTAATCCCTCTATTGTCACCCTCAGCGCGATCGCGGTTTTGATTGTTGGCTTAGTTCTGGATAACAACTGGGTGATTCTCGCCGGGGTCATTGTCACGTTACTCCTCTCTGTGTCGGTGATTTGGTCACCCTTACAACAATGGTTTCACAAATCTCTCTCTCAAGAGCAGCGATCGCAAGTGATTGCGGTTTGTGGTGTGATTGTGGCAATTGTGGGGATTGCGGCGTTAACCGGGTTTACCAAAGCGTTTGATTCGGTGGGTTCTTTAGCAGAATGGATTGGTGCGTTAGGGCAAATTCTGATTGCTATTCTCGCTGTCTATATCGCTTGGCGTCAGTATGTTATTTCTAAGGATCTCACCATTCAGCAAAATACAATTACCCAACAGCAAACTATTGATGCTTATTTTCAGGGAATTTGTGATCTGGCTTTAGATGATGAAGGATTGCTAGAAGATTGGCCCCAAGAACGAGCGTTTTGTGAAGGACGAACCGCTGCTATTGTTAAGAGCGTAGACGCCGCAGGTAAAGCCAAAGTTTTACGGTTTTTGTCTCAATCCCGATTACTGACACCCTTAAAACGCGATCGCCACTTGGGACGTCCTATTTTAGATGGTTATGGCGGGTATCAAGAAGATCGGGTTTATGGCGTGCGGGTTATTGCACTAAATGTTATGTTAGCCGGGGCTAATTTGGCAGGTACGGATCTACGCTGGACAGAATTAAGTGAAGCCAATATGGTTCAAGCCAATCTAAGCAATTGTGACCTAGCCGGAGCGAATTTGTCTCGCACGATTCTCTATAAAGCCAATTTATCCGGTTCTGATCTCCAGGGTGTGCGCCTGTTCTATGGATCAGTGGAAACCGCCAATCCTCGCAGTCGTACTGAACCGCCTGATTATCGCACTGGAATTCACACGGGTGCCGTGGTGGAGGGAATTAATTTTACTGGGGTGCAACGGTTAGGAGAGGAACAACGTCAATACTGCTGTTCCTGGTGCGGTGAACAGTCTCGCCTAACGATTCCGGGAGGGTGCGATGGGATTAGTAATAAATTAGGGCGTTGAAATCCGTTAATCCTGAGTCAGGCTTGACCTTTTCTATAGTACATCAGAACTAAACTAAATTTAGTTTAAAAAAGTATTCCATTGTCAGGAATTGGGGGTGCTTCTGTTGAGTGTAGGTTAAGGTAAAAAAATCGATTGGCGATCGCGTGTATGAACAGCTTGGTTAGATTACTCTGGACTAGCTTCTGTTTCACCCCTCTCTTGATTCCGGCGGCTATAGCACAAACGGAGATTCCATTACTCCCAAAAGCCGATGCTGTTCTTCACTATCACCCCTCCTTGGGGAGTCCGCTGCAAGCGCAGACACCAGACTCTCCCCCGTCTACCTCTCCAGATTTAACAACACTACAAATTAAACCTCGCTGGGGAATTGGGTACAGTACTTCCGGTGCGGGATACGATGGTTTTACCCGCTTGGACAGTTTTCTCCCGCTGCTACAAAATCCCGGTAGTACGCTGACATTTTTAGAGGGACGATTGCAGTTAGATAATAGCGCGAATGTCGGTGGTAATCTCTTATTTGGACACCGCTTTTATAATCAGTCCCTGAATCGGATTTTTGGCGGTTATGTGGGTTTTGATCGTCGGGATACGGGAAATAGTACATTCAATCAACTCGGTGTGGGGTTGGAAACCTTGGGAGAGGTTTGGGATGTGCGCCTCAATGGTTATTTTCCTCTGGGTGATACTCGCGATTTAGTAGATGAAACAACATTTGATACCGGATTTCAACTGACTGATCGCTTCTTTTCTGACCATTTTTTAGTGGTTCAGGGACAACGACAACGGGGACAAGTGCGCCACTTTGAAGCAGCAATGACGGGGTTTGATCTGGAAGTCGGTGCAAGATTGGCGCAATGGGGTGAAGGGGGAGGATTACGAGGCTATGGTGGACTTTATTATTATGACGCAACCGGAAGTGATTCCAGTCTGGGTTGGCGGATGCGATTGGAAGTACAACCCACGGATAGCTTAAATTTCGGTGTGGCGCTGCAAGAGGATCAGATATTTGGCACAAATGTAATTGTTAGTGTGGGGGCGATTTTCGGGAAAACTCGTTCCTCAGGGGATGCTGGTATTTTATCCCGTTTAGGGGATGGTGTGGGACGTACTTCCAGTATCACGGTTGATAGTCAAACAGAATCGGATTTTTTCAGCGAAGAAATTACTACCGCCGCAACGAATCCCCAAACCGGTGAACCTTATATCTTTCAGCACGTTAATTTAGGTGCAAGTGGTGGAAATGGTACAGTTGAAACACCGTTTGGAACAGTCGATTTAGCCCTAGCCGCGACGCAATCTGATGGGAATGATATTGTTTATGTACAAGCGGGAACTAATCCCGGTATTCCGGCTTTTACAATTCCTGATCAGGTGCAAGTTTTGTCCACAGCACCGATGCAACAATTGGATACAATAGAATTTGGTCGCGTACAACTTCCCTTATCCGATGCTGGTGTTTTTCCTCAGGTAATGGATACAGTAACGTTGGGAAATAATACGGTGTTATCCGGATTTACAATAACTGGAGTAACCAATCCAGGAATTGTCGCCAGGGGTATTCAAAATGGGGAAGTGCGAGACAGTATGATTACCAGTTCCAGTCAAGCTGGGGTATTACTGGAAAATACTGGCGGTTTTATTTCATTTTCCAATAGTGAGATTGCGGGAAATGGCGTTCCTAGCTTAAGTGTTACATCAGTGAATGATGTTGCGATCGCGAATAGCACTCTCACCAGTACCAATTCCGCAACCGCAGGGATTTCTTTAGACACAGTTAGCGGTAATTTCGATATCAGCGATAGCACAATCACGATTGAAAATCCCGCCAGTAACGGTATCCTCGCTACGAATATCCAAGGAATCGCGACAATTTCAGCCAATCAAGGAAGTCAAATTACTACTGAGGGAAATCAAGCCGGAATTTCCCTATCTGAAAGTACAGGTGCGATTAATTTATCTGGCGTAACCGTCTCAAGTATAGAGGGTGCAGTTCTCGAAGTAAGGAATATTAATAATGGCGCGATCGCGAATAGCACTCTCACCAGTACAAATTCCACAGCCGCAGGGATTTCTCTGGACACAGTTAGCGGGAATTTCGATATCAGCGATAGCACAATCACGATTGAAAATCCAGCCAGTAACGGTATCCTCGCTACGAATATCCAAGGAATCGCGACAATTTCCGCTAATACAGGAAGTCAGATTACTACTGAAGGAAATCAAGCTGGAATTTCTCTAACTGAAAGTACAGGTGCGATTAATTTATCGGGTATAACCGTGGAGAGTACAGAGGGTGCAGTTGTTGAAGTAAGGAATATTAATAATGGCGCGATCGCGAATAGCAATCTCACCAGTACCAATTCCGCAACCGCAGGGATTTCTCTGGACACAGTTAGCGGTAATTTCGATATCAGTGATAGCACAATCACGATTGAAAATCCCACGAGTAACGGTATCCTCGCCACGAATATCCAAGGAATCGCGACAATTTCCGCTAATACAGGAAGTCTTATTACTACACAGGGAAATCAAGCCGGAATTTCCCTATCTGAAAGTACAGGTGCGATTAATTTATCTGGTGTAACCGTCTCAAGTATAGAGGGTGCAGTTGTCGAAGTAAGGAATATTAATAATGCCACACTTTCAGATAGCACCCTTACCAGTATCAATTCATCAACAAACGGTATCTCTCTTAACGGGGTTAGGGGTACAGTTGATATTAGCAATAGCACGATCACGATTACTGATCCACTTGATAACATTAACGGCATATCCGTTAGCAATGTCACGGGAACAGTGAATATAGCCGCCAATGAGGGAAGCCAGATTACTCAGGCAAATCAAGGAATTGAACTCTCTGATTCTACGGGTGCGATCGCTATTTCTGGATTTGAGATTCGGAATACTGACGATAGTGGTATTTCTGGAACCGATCTCAGTAATGTTACCCTGACAAATAACCGCATTGAAGGGGCAACTAATCAAGGAATTTTCCTTGAAAATGTGAATGAAGAAGTCAACATTACTGACAATATTATTTCAGAAACAATTGATAATAATACTGTTTTACCCTTAACAGGTCAAGGTATTTTACTCAATAATGTTACAGGAAGAATTGAAATTAGTACAAATACAATTTCTGGTACAATGGGTTTTAAGCCTGACCCTCAAATCCCTCCAAGTGGACAAGGTATTGTGATCAACAATGATACAGGTTCTGTGAATATAACGCTTTCAAACAATTCATTGTTTGATAATTACGAAGATGCCATCCTGATCGGCTTAGGTGTTCCTTTCGGCGATCCCATCGTCAATTTGAGAATTGAGGGAAATACAATAGAAAACAATGGCGGCAGCAATCCAACCCGAGGCGATGGTATTGGCATTGGTATTGAAGGTAATACAATCATCGAAAATCTGACGATTTCGGGGAATACAATTAGGAATAATGGTGATGAAGGAATTGACAACCCAACCTACAATTTATTTCATGCTCTATTGAGATAAATCACTGATGACTGATTACAGGTAACGTCAGCAACGCATGAGGAACAACTAACACATCCAAATCCTTGCCTAAGTCAGAAGCCACCCTCACTAACGCTTCATCCATCGTCGCGGCTGGAATCATTTTACAAGCTTCCACAACCTCTGGATAATCACTTCCAACAATAATTACCGAATTTTGTTCTAAAACCTTTGCCATAACAAAGGCACGTTGTTGACCCGGTGGATACCCATGTTTACGCCCTTCCTGTAGAATCTGTTGTACAGAAGGGATATCTCGCATCGCCGCCAAGAAACGCTGTTCTCCTACTCCTTCACCCACCCCTTCTGGACATTGGGCGGGGATAATAAAATAACCGCTTGGACGCACAACCGGAGTCGGGGCAAAAAACAGATAACTCGCTGCACGACTGGCTTGATAAAGGTTAGCATCTTTGGGAAATCCCACCCCACCAATTACCACATCGTATTGCTGAGAAATAGAGACTTGATTAAAGGTTTTCGCTTGTTCGACCAGTTGTTTATGGGTTTCTATGGGTTCTCCTGCTAATACCGAAACAATCCGTTTTTTATCATCCAGAACCACATTAATAATAAACCCTAATCCCGCCCGCATCGCCGCCTCTGTCACCGCCTGCTGAAACGGATTTCCCTCAAGTTTACCCAGGCGACAATGGGGATGATCGATAAACTCAGGACCATGACTATAGGCAATTAAGGGTTCTCCAGCCGCCCCTACAGCAACGGTTTTACACCCACCCGAATAGCCAGCATATTGATGAGGTTCGACAATTCCAGTGGCGATGAGGATATCGGCATGATAAGCTACTTTATTAACCGATAAAGGGATATCATTAACAACACCTAAGTCTACTAATTGATCCGGGTTTTGCGGTTCATGGTCAATCACCCGATACCGATCAACTACCGCTTGTCCTAACTTCGTCACCTTTTCTACCAGGGTGCTAGGGCGATGCATACCAATCCCGCACAATAGGGTAATATCTTGGTCACGTACCCCAGCTTTTTCTAACTGATGTAATATCGGTGGAATCAATACCTGATCGGGACTATCGCGGGTGATATCCGTAAACACAATACAAACGCGATCGCCTGGATGTGCCAATTGGTCTAAGGATGGGGAATTGATCGGGGTTGAGAGAGTTTGCGCGATCGCACCCTCAACATCTGTCAGGGGTTGGACGGCTTCAGACTTCACTAATGTCCCCCGCATTCCTGGCGGTAAATCAAAGTCTAGAAACGTTTTTCCGTAAGGAACTTGGTACATTTGTCATTTGTCATTTGTCATTTGTCATTAGGATTTGGTACGATTAATCAAATCGGTTCACTCAAAATTAAAAATAGAAGTCAAATCAAGAATAAATTCGGGAAGTACTGATTCCCCTGATAAAATAGAAGATATTGGTTGAGTGGAGAAATTCAACGTTTCCACCTCTCGATCAGGACGGTAAATTGCTGCTAAAGGCGTTTGCGGATCAAGTAACCAACCTAGCCGTAAACCATTGGCAAGATACTCCTCCATTTTGCGTTGCAGGGGGGGGAGGCTATCGGTTTCAGAACGTAACTCAATCACAAAGTCTGGACACAGGGGTGGAAATCGCCGTCTATCTTCCGGAGATAACGCTTCCCATCGTTCTCGCATCACCCAAGAAACATCAGGCGATAGTTTAGCACCATTGGGTAATTTAAAAATAGTCGAGGAATCAAAGACATAACCGAGTCGAGTCTGGCGGTTCCAGATTACCAAATCAGCATTTAAATCCGAATTTCTAATCCCACTTTCTCCACCCGTTGGCGGCATAATAATCAAGTCTCCTTCAGCCGTTAGTTCCATCCGATGTTCTTCATTTGCCATGCACAACTGATAGAATTGCTCATCGGTTAGAGTTACCGTGGTGGGAACATGCAAAGTTATTGCTTCCATGGCTGATCAGGAAAAAGCGTTTAAGAAATGAACCCAACCAGGGCGGGTTAGTTACGTTATCGGTTGTTGCCAAACCTTATCGGTAAAACCCACCCCGACAAATCGGTTTTTCTGATATCTTGCACCGAGAGTCAGTAAGCCTTGACACCCGCCAAGAACTCAAGTTCTTGGCTAAAAGCACAAGTCGTCTAAAGACGACTACAATTCTTATCCAGTCAACTCGATTCTGACTTTCGCTTGGGTTCCTTGGGTTTTAAGCCAAGGCGGTTGGTGAGACGGGTGCAAGATATAAGTTTTTCTGGCTTTCAGCTTAAGTTGACATCAAACAGGGAAAGGAATGATACCATTCCACCTTGTTCGGGTTAAACCCTGGCTAATTCCGGTTCGGGACGCTTGCTATTGCGAATTCCGGTAATCGCTTTGGCGTAATCATCCTGCTTAAACACACCCGAACCAGAAACGATCGCGTTAGCGCCAGCTTCCAAAACTTGCCAGGTGTTGTCGGCTTTGAGTCCACCATCCACTTCAATCCAGGGATCGAGTCCGCGTTCATCGCAGATCTGACGCAACTTGCGAATTTTGGTAAGTACACCCGGAATAAAGCTTTGACCACCAAAACCGGGGTTGACACTCATAATCAACACCAAGTCGCAGACATCTAACACATAGTCAATCAACTCTAAGGGGGTTGAAGGGTTAAGTACCACACCCGCTTGCTTACCCAATTCTTTAATCTGAGTCAGGGTGCGGTGCAAATGGGGGGAAGCGTTATGTTCGGCATGAACCGAAATAATATCCGCCCCGGCTTCGGCAAAATCCTCAACATACTTTTCTGGTTCCACAATCATCAAGTGGACATCCAGAGGCTTTTTCGTCACTGGGCGCAGTGCTTTGACAATCAGAGGACCGATCGTAATATTGGGGACAAACCGCCCATCCATCACATCAACGTGAATCCAGTCAGCACCAGCAGCATCCACTGCCTGTACTTGTTCCCCCAATCTACTAAAATCGGCGGATAAAATGGAGGGGGCAACGACGATGGGTTTTTGGGATTGCGTTTGGCTCATAACTGGTGATACTCTCCTAAGTCCTCTGTTGTGTTAAGTTTTATCTTAACAAAGTCTTTAGCAATCCCCTAATCAAACGTGACCTAATTGACTGAATCGACAAATCTCGCCTCCCAGCCACCGTCATCAATGGCATCAATCCCGATAAAAACCTTAGCAAGGGAAGCTGTGTAGAAACGTTATCATTAATAGCGATACGAAGTGGCTAAACCCACCCCAATACCCTCACAACTATTTTCAAGTTAGGAGAACCTGCCTTGGCTATGCGGTCGCTGATCAAAAAACTGGGATGGATGATTGGAGGTGTGGGACTCTCTACCCTCACTACCCCAATCCTAGCGTCACCGATCTCGATTGGAGAAGCTGGAATTGATGCATTACGACTCCATGCTTCCCCCTACCACTTGAGAGGTCATAAGATCGCCATTGGTCAGGTAGAAATCGGTAGACCGGGCTTATTTGGCGTTGATAAAGCCGTATCTTGGAATCCCGCGATCGCACTGGAACGAGTCTTTTATCGCGATCGACCCGCGAAAGCGGATACGGATGTGGATACCCATGCAGCAATGGTGGCGGGTGTCATGGTGAGTAAAGATAAAACCTTAACCGGCGTTGCGCCCGGTGCGAGACTCTACGCTTCGGCTGTTGGTTCCCCAATCCGCAGTGGACAGCCGGAAGAATGCCTGTCCTCCCAGCATGTTGCTCTGCAAAATAGTGGTGATGTTCGGGCAATTAACTTTAGTTTTGGCGAATCTCTGCAACGAGATGCCAGAGGATCACAAGCAGCGCTCGATGGCAATGCCCTGTTAACAAAATGTATTGATTGGTCAGCCCGGACTCATAATGTTCTCTACGTGATTGCAGGCAACCAAGGTAAAGGTGGCATTCCCATTCCCACTGATCACTATAACGGGATTACCACTGCCTATACCACTCAACGACAAGGACAATTTGCCAAGGTAGACTTTGCCAACTTGAGTGATCTGCCAGAGGGAATTGGTCGGCGTTTAATTCAACGGGAAATTAACCAGGGAACTCGTCGTGCGATTAATTTAGTCGCGCCAGGAAGTCAAATATTAGTCTACGACCTGGATGGAAAAATTGTCGAAGTGAGTGGGACAAGTTTCGCCGCGCCTCATATTACCGCCTCAGTCGCCCTGATTCAAGAATTTGGCGATCGCCAACTCAACGCCAATCAACCCCAATGGACAACCGATTCGAGACGCCATGAAGTGATGAAAGCGGTGCTACTCAACTCTGCTGACAAAATCCAAGACGAGGGGGATGGGTTGCATCTGGGAATGAGTCGCACCCTGTTGAGTAAAGATAATTACACCTGGGTAGAATCGGATGCTTATCTCAATGCCAAAATTCCCCTTGATATGCAAATGGGAACCGGACACCTCAATGTTTTCCGCGCCTATCAACAATTTAGTCCCGGTCAGTGGGGTTACACGGAAGCTGTACCGCCTGTGGGTTGGGATTATAGTTCAGTTAAGAGCGAATCGTTCCAGGATTATGTCTTAGAAAAACCGTTAAAGGCAGATAGTTATGTGGCGCTGACACTGGCGTGGGATCGGTTGGTTGAGTTAAACGATGAGAATGGAAATGAGGTGTATGATGTTGGCGAAAGTTTTCGCGATCGCGGCTTAAATAATCTCGATCTTTACCTAATACCTCTTGATGAAAATAATACCCGTAAAAGTACCTGCGCTTCTGTAAGTGAAGTGGATAGTGTGGAACATATATTCTGTCCCGTTCCGGTTTCAGGTCGCTATAAAATCCGGGTTCAATATCGTCAACAGGAAAATGAAAACTCTCAACCTTACGCCTTAGCCTGGTGGACAGTACCAGACCGATAGAGTTTTGCCTATTGTGTAGGGGCGGGTTTCACTATTATCGTGTATTATCTCACCCAGATGTGAATAAACCCGCCCCGACCAAGGTTTAAATTGAGAAATAAACTGAATAGTCAGTGGAAAAAGTGGGGAGACTAAGCAAATTGAGCGGATTCCTATTGTTAATACCAAATCCGGCTTAGCTACCCCCGTTATAACCCAGTCCGCGCAGGCGGACTTAGTTTGTGTAGCAGCGATTTCAATCGCCGCATCTTGCTGATTCGTTACCAAAATAGCAACCTGCGGAACACCTCTAACCCCAATCGGTCATCCTTAAACAGAACATGGGTTATCGAGGTATACTAATGAATCAACAGACACTCCGTCGCACTGGCATTATCGCCGCATGTATCATTTTCGCCGGATTACTAGCCGGATTAATCAGCAAAAATATCAATGCCCAAAACGCCCCAAACCCTCAAAAGCCAGAGTTAACCGCACAGCAACCCAACCCATCTGTGGATACCCAAATCGTTGAAGCCAATACCAAATTTGGATTTAAGTTATTTTCTGAGATTCTTCAGCAAGATAGCAATAAGAACGTTTTTATCTCGCCAACCAGCGTCGCGATCGCGCTAGCCATGACGTACAATGGGGCAAGTGGTGAAACCCAAGCGGCTATGGCAAACGCGCTAGAACTCCAAGGAATGAGTCTGTCAGAGGTTAACCAGGCAAATGAAGCATTAAAAACTACCTTAGAAAACGCCGACTCTGATATTCAGCTTTCCATCGCCAACTCGCTTTGGGCAAAACAAGACATTTCATTTAAACCCGAATTCCTGCAACGTAATCAGGAATTTTATGATGCTCAAGTAACTGACCTAGACTTTGCTAACCCTGAAGCTAAACGCATCATCAATAACTGGGTCAATGAAAATACTAATGGCAAAATACCGCAAATTATTAGCGACATCCAACCCGACGATATTCTATTTTTGATCAATGCCATCTATTTTAAAGGCAACTGGATGGAGCAATTTGACAAAGATAAAACGGTAGATCGTCCCTTTTATTTAGCCGATGGGACTCAGAAACAACACCCGATGATGTCTCAATCGGGAGAGTATCAATATTATGAAGATGACAGCGTACAAGCCATCAGCTTACCTTACGGTAAAGGACGCCTAAGTTTCTATGTCTTCCTCCCCCGTGAAACTGTGAGTCTAGATACCTTTGAGCAGCAACTTAATCCAGAAAACTGGCAACAATGGATGAATCAGTTCGGTAAACGGGATGGCTCAATTGTACTACCTCGGTTTAAATTAGAGTACGAAATTCAACTCAACGAAGCCTTAAAAGCCTTGGGGATGGACGTTGCTTTTGAGCGTCGGGCTAATTTTTCTAATATGACAGAGGCAGATGTTTTAATTAATCAAGTCAAACATAAAACTTTTGTCGAAGTGAATGAAGAAGGCACAGAAGCGGCAGCAGCGACTTCTGTTGGCATAATTCCCACCTCTGCGACTATTCCCCAAACCCCCTTCGAGATGGTGGTTGATCGTCCCTTTTTCTGTGCGATTCGCGATAATCAAACAGGAACAATTTTATTCATGGGTTCCATTCGAGAACCCAAATAGAAACCAGAAATATCAATGTAGCTTGCTGAATAAATCTTTGAACCCGTTTTAACGGGTTTAAGCTTTAAGCCAGAACTTTAGTTCTAGGCTCAAGGTTCGTTCCTAGGCTCAAGGCTCGTACCATCCAGGTTAAAGTTGTTATTTTTGGATAAATTAGAATAGGGAAATACTCGAAAGCGTGATCAGGATGAGGAAATAACAATGGGAACAGCAACTCTTATCCCAGACAAATTCTCACTGGACGACTTTATGGTCAATCCGCCTGAGAAAATGGAGTGGGTAAATGGTCAACTGGTGGAAAAAAACGGTATGACACTCAGACATGGTGAAATTCAACTGAAGCTAGGTCGTTACTGGGACGATTACAAAAACTCCAGTGGACAAGGTGGAAAAGTTTATACAGATGTGCCTTGTCGCACCAATAAGCAGGGACGTTCTCCTGATGTGGCATATTTGACCCCGGAACTGGTGGCGCAGTTTGGTAATGTAGCTACGTTACCTCAGAGTTTTCCCTTGTGTGCTGAGATTGTTTCGCCAACGGATATAGCCGAGATGGTGTTGCTCAAAGCCCAGGAGTATTTAGAGTCAGGGGGTGAAGAAGTTTGGCTGGTGTTTCCGGAGAGTCGCTGGGTGATGGTGATGACGGAAAATCAGGGGTTGATGTTTACATCGGGTCAACGGGTGAGTACCCAGAAAGCCTTACAGGGTTTTACCGTGTCCGTGGATGAGTTGTTGGCGTAAACGGTATCCTTTCCCATCCCCGCATATTTCTCTATACACTATGGAAGTAGGCGTTTTGCCAGCGTCACTCGTATCCTAGAAAAGAGTTCTTGCGTACTTGAAGGAGCATCAGTTATTATGGCGGACTTGGGAAATTTGTTTCAAAAAGCGTTTTATCTTGGCGTTGGTTTAGCCTCTTATGCCAGTGAGAAAGCTGGGGGAAGAATCGGGGAACTGCGAACTCAAGCTCAACAACTGGCGGATGAACTGGTTGCTCGTGGTGAAATGACCACTGAAGAAGCTCGCAAGATGGTTGATGATATGGTGCAACAAGCTCAACAGCAGCAGCAATCAGCTCAACCTCCCCAACCTGACAAGACGGGAACTGAACCCCGCCGGATTGAAATTATTTCTGACGACGAGGAGCAAACCGCTAGCGAAGAGCAGAATATTGACGCCATGCGCCAACAGGTTCAAGCGATGCAAGAGGAACTACGTCGGCTCAAGCGGGAATAAGTGGCTCACAGGTGTAGATAGCTTCCGAATCAGGAGACGCTATGTAGAGACGTGCCATGGTGCTATGGTGAGCAGGAGAAGCAAGAGAATCACCGAGTAAACGGCGTCTACTACGGGAAAAGGTGTAAATTTAATGTACGACAACTTAATATAACGTGCTTGGCTATTGTAGTCAGCACAAAGGATTCGACTAAATCCCTCACAATTAGCTATGGTTGTACTATCATGGCTGAAACTGAGAAGCCCTGCGTTTTAACCAGGGGATGAAAGTTTGGCTCAGGTTTTAACCTGACTTTTAGGGTGTTAGTTTTGGCTAAATGATATACAAGAGAAAGCAATAAAGGAGGTGATTAAACTGTATCGAACTATCCCGATTAAAGCTAAGTTTACGGATGAAGAAAAAGCGTACTGGATAGATCAATGTCAAAATGCCAATAGTCTAATTAATTGTGCAATTTATCACACCAGGCAGAGTCATTATCAGTGGAGGAAAAAAAAAGACGGATGTTTTCGCCCATCCATTAGTAAAGAATCCAAGCCTGAATTAATCACTCAGATTGAGTTACCATTGCCGGAGTTCATTGATTCAGATTGGGTAAAGGAAGTGGCGATTCGCCCTTATCTTGGTGAACTTTGGATTGACTGGGTAATAGATGATGGAAAGAAACTCATTAAGTTTAATCCCAATCTGGATTACTCTCAAGCCTGGGGGTTTGACCACGGTGGCACCAATTGGTTAACCGGAGTATCAACCCAAGGGAAAAGTCTAATTGTTGATGGGCGCAAGCTTAAGTCAATGAATCAGGGGTATTGCCGCTTGGTTGCTAAGTATAAGCATGGCAAGTCCGAATTTTACTGGGATACCAATTTAGACCGAGTGCAATGCAAGCGAAATAAGAAGGTGCGAGATGCCATTAACAAAGCGGCACGATTCATCGTTAACCGATGCTTGGCTGACGGGATCGGTAATCTGGTTATTGGCTGGAATGAGGGACAAAAAAACAGTCCCCAGATGGGTAAACGGGGGAACCAAAACTTCATGCCCATTCCCACGGGGAGGTTAATTGAACGCCTCAAGCAGCTGGCAGGAGAATATGGGATTGTATTGACCTTGACCGAGGAAGCTTATACAAGTCAAGCATCATTCTTGGATGGTGATTTATTACCGAAATACGGTGCAAAACCCGAAGGATGGACACCATCAGGTACAAGAGTGAAACGCGGGTTGTATAGAACATCTGACGGTCAGCTAATTAATGCTGACTGCAACGGTGCAGCCAACATAATCAGAAAAGTAGCCACACAGCTAGGGGTAAACCTAGCCAAGGTGGGTAGAGGCAGTTTGGCACTGCCAAAACGATATGACCTGTTTACTAATTTGAAACGATCATATCGTGAGAAATGTGAAGCGACAGTCTTTCAAGCTGTCGCTTCACATCAGCTCAGAATCCTCTCTCTTTTAAGGAGAGGAGATGTCAACCTAAACAAACACCCCCTTAGCCACGACCCGATCTCTAGCTAAGTGAGGATTTGCCCAACTCAGAGTTTTTTCGATTCGTTTTCCTATGGATGAGTGGTCTAAAAGTTTTGTGGAATCCCTGGAATCATTGGTAGATGTGGTCGATGAGGTTGTCGTGGAAGTCGCGGACATCATCGAAGACTTTGCTGAAGAGTGGCAAAATACCATTGGTGCCGAAATAGATAAATGCTTAGAGGATATCTTTGAACCAATTATTGAGATCTATTTAGAGTTAGAGTATGACGAGATAGATATGACGACGGATTCGGACATGGGCTTTACCTATCCTGGAGATCCGACGCCGGAACGACATCCTGCTTGTATTGGTTGTCGTCATTACCATGGTCAAGTCTATGGCGGAAATTTATTAGTCTGTGGAATGCATCCCTATGGTTGGGATGGTGAGAATTGCCCAGACTGGGAATCAAATCCTTCAAGCTATGATGACTTTAACCCGTTTTAGCTTGTCGGCGATAGGTTCGCCCGTCTGACTAATACCTCGTTGTACTAGGTTATAGGTAAAAAATAATAATCCTCTTCGCTGCTTATGACTTATCCCCCAACTCAGAACTCTGTTGTCTCAGATGCACAACCGATGAAATATGGTGAACGTGCCATTGCCGAAGGACAGCTGATCACGTTCCCTAACCCTCGAATTGGGCGTCGTTACCACATCGATATCACGTTGCCAGAGTTTACCTGTAAATGCCCATTTTCTGGCTATCCCGACTTTGCCACCATCCATATCCGCTACATTCCCAATGAGCGAGTCGTAGAACTCAAAGCGATTAAACTGTATATCAATAGTTTCCGCGATCGCTATATTTCTCACGAAGAATCCGTTAATCAGATTTTGGATGATTTTGTAGAAGCCTGTGATCCTTTAGAAGTCACTATCAAAGGCGATTTTGCCCCACGAGGGAATGTACACACCGTTATCGAAGTCCAACACCAGAAAGAGGAGAAGCAGAAAAAGCAGAAAAAGCAGAAGAAGAAGAAGAAGGCGAAGAATTAGATCCTTGACTTCTTGAAGCATCAATTACGATTTTCCGGATTTGTTGGTTCTCCTGATAACTCTGGTGAGGCTGAAGGAGGTGGAACCAACTCTGGAGTCAACGGCGAAGCAGGTGGAGAGGGTGAGGCGGGTGAGACAGGAGATACAGAAGGCGTGCGGAATGCCCACCAAATTGCTAGGATAACAGCTAGGATAGCCGCGATCGCACTTAAGGCGGCTCCTATCTTGATTAAAGTGTATCGAGTCTGGGGTTTAGTCTGATCATTATGAATCATGAGTTTATTATTTGAGTCTCTTGCTACCCAAACTAAACTAACCGACTCAACTGACGAAACTATCTACAGATCTATATTATCGAGATATAGAAATTCCCGCGTCGTTTTTCAATCCCATGGTTTCTGCTGGCAATTCTGACGACTCCAGATGGAAGGGATTTACCATCTTCGGTGTCAGGGTTGACGCTAAAACTTGGGCGGTAACTTGAGCAACATCCTGTTGAACACAATAGATGAGTCGTTCGCGCAGATCAGGCATAACCGCTAATGCTCTCGTCCAATCCGGAATTTGAGCGCCTACTGGATCACTAAAATACTGCTCACCTGCGTGCGAAATAACCTGTTCAAAACATTCGATCGCGATTTCTTCTTGGTGGCGATCATACAATAAATCGTTGAAGCGAGCATCGATAAAATACTTACGAGTGAAGCTTTGAGCTTCCCGGCGAAACTTGACGCGCAGCGCATGGATATGCTCCATCGTAATCACCACCTGTTCAGCTTCGGTTAAGGTTCGCAGGATGGAACGGAAAATATCGCGACACATTTTTTGCAACCCCGAATTCACATCTTCACCCAAGGGTTGATGTTTGTGGTCAAAAATACCTAAATCGACTTGAGCAATGCGTTTGCATGGCATACTGCGATAGACTTCGGCAAGTAAGCCAATTTCTAAACCCCAATTTGCCGGAATGCGCGTGTGTAAGGCTAAATCGCTAGTCAAGGCAAATTCACCAGCTAGAGGGTAACGATAAGCACTCAGGTAGCGTAAGTAGTTCTTTTCGCCGAACACCTCCTTTAACACATTGAGTAACGGCGCAATAAACAAACGCACCACTCGCCCATGAAAACTCTGGGGATAATTGCCTAAACGGGTATAGTAGGCTTTATTAAAGTCAATGCCAAATTCCTTATCCAGCAGGGGATACAGCAGTTTGAGTGGATAGGAGCAGTCATAAGTAATAATATCAGCATCATGAAGTGCGATCGCATCAGCACTCAGAGACGCGACGCCTAACCCTAACCAAACCGCTAACCCCTTTCCCTTAAACTTCAGTAAATCCAGCCCCCTCTCCTGCACATCGGCTAAAAGCTGAGTGACTCGTGGACCATTTTCCCAAATAATTAGGGTTTTTTGCGGTAAGGTTTGAAAAAATTGTAAGGTTTTGGCATAATCAGTCACCGTTGGCGCATTCACACAAACGATAACCGTCTTGACAAACTCGCAATCAGCCAGATGATCGCGAATTGTAGTTAACGCGGGTCGTTTGAGTTCCTCGTAGAGTGCTGGAATTAAAACCGCCGTAGGAGATTCTTCACTTAAGCGGATCAATCGGGTTACAAGAGCATCCAGATTACAGCCAAAGTCATGAATCGTTGTGATTAATTCTTGCTTATAGTCCATCTGACTGATGACACCTCTGCACAACCGTTTGATTATTCAATTAATTTGAAAACTATGCTGTGATAATCTATACAAACTGGAAACAGGGAACAGGGTTCGTTCGTAGTAAGCACTTTAGTGCCATAAAAGTACGTAGTAGGCACTTTAGTGCCATAAAAGTACGTAGTAAGCACTTTAGTGCCATAAAAGTACGTAGTAAGCACTTTAGTGCCATAAAAGTACGTAGTAAGCACTTTAGTGCCATAAAGGTACGTAGTAAGCACTTTAGTGCCATAAACCCTCCCTGGATTATCTGATATCCTCCCGACAAACTATTTCCCAAGGATCTGTTTTGCAACGTTATGTCGCCGTCAAGCCAACTGGTCAACTCTCTTGAGTCACGCATCAAGCCGCTACTAGAAGTCATCTATCCAGAGGCGGATATCGAGCAACTAGCGGAGCGCTTATTGCAGTTGCTGCGCCCCCACTGTTGCGATTCAGTAGCGAAAAATCCCGATAAGTGGAATGAACAGCAGATACTACTGATTACCTATGGCGACAGCATCTATCGTCAGGGTGATCAAAAACCCTTAGTGACACTCAAACAGTTTCTCAATCACCATCTTCAGGACACAATAACCGGCGTTCATATCTTACCCGTTTGTCCCTACAGTTCCGATGATGGATTTGCCATCATTGATTATCTCAAAGTCAATCCCGAATTAGGTTCCTGGGAAGATATCAAATCCATTGCCCAAACCTTTGATTTGATGCTGGATTTAGTTCTCAATCATGTTTCTAGTCAAAGTGCCTGGTTTAAACAGTTTAAACAGGGGATAAAGCCGGGATGTAATTATTTCATTGAAGTTGACCCAACGACTGATTTATCCCAAGTGGTGCGTCCCCGGAGTAGCCCTTTATTAGTCAAAGTGGATACCGTAAGCGGCGAAAAGCATGTATGGGCGACATTTAGCGACGACCAAATTGATGTCAATTTTGCCAATCCTGATCTGTTGGTGGAATATGTCAAAATTCTGTTATTTTATGTAGTCACTATTGGCGCTAAATATATCCGGCTGGATGCCGTGGGATATTTGTGGAAGCGCATCGGCTCATCCTGCATCCATTTACCCGAAACTCACGCCCTGATCCGGCTACTGCGAGAACTGTTACAACTCGTTGATCCAGCGGTGGCAATTATTACGGAAACCAATGTACCGAACCGAGAAAACTTGAGTTATTTTGGCAACCAAAATGAAGCGCATATTATTTACAACTTTAGTTTGCCGCCGCTGTTGCTTAATGCTTTACTTCAGGGAAAATCCGATCATCTAAAAACCTGGATGATGCAGATGCCCCCGGCACCGATGGGTTGTGCCTATTTGAATTTTACCGCATCTCATGATGGCATTGGTTTGCGTCCGGCAGAGGGATTGTTGTCGGATGACGAATATGAGACATTACTCCAATGTGTTACTCAATTTGGCGGAGAAATTAGCTATCGCCGTCAACCTGATGGGACAGAAACTCCTTATGAAATTAATATTGCTTTATTTGATGCTCTTAAGGGAACCGTAAACGGGGAATATAAATGGCAAATTCAGCGTTTTATCTGCTCACAAACGATTATGATGTCCTTAGAAGGAATTCCCGCATTTTACATTCACAGTCTGCTAGGGACGGGTAGCGATCGCGCAGGCATGCAGCAGACGGGTAGAAAACGCTCAATTAACCGCCATTGCTGGGATATAGCGGAACTAGAGGGGGAGTTAGAACAGGTAAGTTCAGCTCACGCGATCGTGTTTCGCGAACTGTCTCGATTGATTCAAATTCGTCGCCGTCAGCAGGCATTTCATCCCAATGCGACGCAATATACACTACATCCTTTAAATCAGGGACTATTAGTGTTTTGGCGACAGAGTATGAACCGATATCAGAGCATTTTCTCGATCCATAATTTGAGCGATAAGCCCCAAACCTTACCGTTATTGGAATTGAATTTAATTGCCACGGATGAGTGGCGTGACTTAATTAGTGGGCAAAATATTCCCGATATCCATGATACGTTTAAGCTACAACCTTACCAATCAGCCTGGATTACAAATAAGTTTGGCAGCGATAGTTAATAGGGTAAATAAAGCCTGAAAATTCGCGGTGTAGGGGCGGGTTTTACCAATAACCTTTTGCGACTATCCCAAAACTTGACTAAACCCGCCCTTAAATTATTGGAACCAACCCTCATCATTTTGGCAGATAGAGCCGAGGTTTAAATTTCATCCCGGCGATAGATATAATTTTGCCTGCCAATCGGTAATCTTTGTACATTCCCCAAAAGAAGAGTTGAGGGCAAAGTATTGTTATGTCTCAAACACGTAATGAAAGTACATGGATCGACAAATTGGCTAGATTGGGGTATACCGCCAAAGGGATTGTGTATGCAACTATCGGCTTATTAGCGGTACAAGCTGCATTAGGCAACGGTGGGAAAACCACAGATAGCAAAGGCGCTTTAGGCACAATTGCAGCCCAGCCCTTTGGTCAGTTCATGTTAGCGGTAGTCGCCTTTGGTCTGATTGGATATATGGTTTGGCGTTTCGTCCAAGCGATTCAAGATCCTGATCATAAAGGCAAAAGTAATGATGCTGACGATATTGTCAGACGTATTGGTTACGGAATTAGTGGTTTGATTTATGCAAGTTTAGCCTTCAGTGCGATTCAAATCATTGTGAGTGCGACTCAGAGTGCTAGCGATGGAAGTAAAAAGCAAACGTGGACAGCCCGCCTGCTTGCCCAACCCTTTGGTCAGTGGTTAGTGGGTATAATTGGCGCAATTATTATTGGTTACGGCTTTTACCAATTTTATAAAGCTTACAAAGCTAAATTCCGCAAAAAGCTGAAGTTGTACGAGATGAGTGATACTGAGGAAATATGGGCAACTCGTGCGGGCAGACTGGGTTTAGCGGCGCGGGGTCTAGTCTTTGTGATGATTGGTTTCTTTGCAATTCAGGCAGGTCGTCAGTATGATTCGAGTGAAGTCAGAGGACTGGATGGGGCGTTAGACACACTGTCTCGACAACCTTATGGACCTTGGTTATTGGGAATTGTGGCGATTGGTTTAATTGCCTACGGAATTCACATGTTTGTTCAGGCAGAATATCGGCGGATTCGGGCGTAAACTCTATCTTATTTTGGATTGTAGAACTGACCGCTCAAAACATTTTCAGGTCAGAAATTTGCTATCTGTTATTGCTTGTTTTTTTAGAGAACCATTGTCATGTATTTGATTGTCTTAGGCGCAGGACCGGAGGGGGCTAGCTTAATTGACTTAGCCCTTAAAGATGGTCATGAGGTCGCCCTGATTGAAGAAGATGTAGAACGAGCCAGAAGGGTTCTCAAAAGCCACGATATTAATGTATTTCAAGGGGATATTGCCAAGAGTAATCTCTTGGAGGAAGCCAGCGCTGATCGGGCTGATGCCCTAATCGCGGCAACGAGTGATGATTCAGCTAATCTGATGGCGATGTTTCTGGGCAAAGAGTACGAAATTAAGACACTGATTAGCATGGTCAATCAATCCAATCATCAGTCTCTTTTTGAACGTTTGGGAGTACAGGTTCTCACTAATCCAGAAATGATTGTTGCCAAGTCTCTCTATGGGATGATGGAAGATTCTGACAATGAATAAAAGGTTAAACCATGAGCAATTTTCTAACTGATTGGTTAGACCGAATAGGTTAAATCATTACAATTGAATCTCACTCGGCAAGTCAAAACTCGGTCTGGGCGGGTTTAGTTGCATTTAGGTGCAGCCATAAACGATAATAGTGAAACCCGCCCCTACAGACGCTTCAAAATCACGTCTCTACACCCAAAACCAGGATCTCTCGAACGAAGCGACGTGTCAAAACTCAGACCTATTTTTTTAAGTTATCGTGAATCGACATATTAAAACAATCTTACGTGACCTGGGTTTATTTCTGTATGTTCCAGGAGTCATGGCATTAGTGTCTATACCTATCGCCATTTTGTTAGGTGAATATTATGCAATATTGCCCTTCTTCTGGACAGCATTAGCATCATTAGCGGCGGGACAAGGGCTTTATCGTCTGTTTCGCCATGCAAAAGCCTCACGCCTACCTCATGCATTGATAGCTGTTGCCCTCAGTTGGGGGCTAATTCCCTTTTTTGGTGCGATCCCATTGGTATTAATTGCGTCTCATTTAGCCAATGTTACTCTTCCTTCCATGACTGTGCTTAATTTTCAGGAACCTTGGAATGCTTTATTTGAAGCGTTTTCTGGGTTTACGAGTACAGGACTAAGCATGGCGCTGCGTTCGAGTGACTTACCGCGTAGTATCCAGTGGTGGCGTTCCTTTATGGAATGGATTGGTGGCGTGGGTGTGATTGTGCTGATGGTTTCAGTCTTAGAACCCAGTACTGATGCTTATCAACTTTACTATGCTGAAGGGCGTCAGAAGCGAATTGGTTTAACGATTACAGAAACAGTACGTCAAATTTGGTGGATTTATCTTCTCTACACGGTGGTGAGTGTCGTCTGGTTGCGCTTAGTTGGAATGCCATGGTGGGATGCACTAAATCATGGCATGACTGGGATTTCTACAGGGGGGTTTGCCATAACTGATAATAGTATTGGTTCCTATAGTCCCCAAATCCAGTTAGCTGTCATCCCGATCATGATCGCGGGGGCGATTAGTTTTCCGGTTCACTATCAACTGCTTCGCCAGCGCAAGCTATCAGCATTGTGGCAAGATACTCAACATCGAGCGCTGTGGATACTGCTAGCTGTGGGTATCGTGATCCTGGTTCTCGAAGACTATTGGTTTAGAGGACAACTTCTTTGGATTGATAGTATATTCCAGTGGGCTTCAGCTTTTGGAACTTGTGGTTTTAGTACGACAAACTTGCGATTGTGGAGTCCCACAACTAAACTCTTCTTAACCTTTGGCATGATTTGCGGTGGCGCTTCCGGTTCTACAGTCGGTGGGTTAAAACTGACTCGTGTCGTATCTTTGTTTAAAGGGATTCTGTGGCACTTTCAACGCATTACCCTAAAACCCCATCAGATGATGCGCTATAAATTAGACGGCAAAGTCATTAAGGAAAATGAAGCGAATCGTCGGATTGAGTCGGCGGCTGTTTTGGCAATACTTTGGGTAAGTTCAATCGCGATCGGTGTTGTGGTTTTACTCCATATCGTCACACCCCAATATAATTTAAGTGACATTATCTTTGAAGCCGCATCAGCCCTGGGAAGTGTCGGTTTGTCTACAGGAATCACCCATCCTAATTTGCCGTGGCTAGGTAAGTTGACGTTGATTTTATTCATGTGGATGGGACGCTTGGAGATTATTCCCGTACTGCTTTTGCTATCTTGGCCCCTAGGTGGCGTAGGCAAGATGATTGGCAGGAAAATCCGTCGGATGTAACCAGACTTACGCAACTATACAATCGTAGGGGCAATTCGCAAATTGCCCCTACAGGTAGCTTTATATGGAAATTTAAACAGACAGATCAGTCAATTTTTTTCTTGACATCCTCTTTTACATTTTCCACCGAATGTCGTACTTGAGCTTCAGTTTGTTTAGCTTTACCTTCTGCCTTGTCTTCTGGATCGCCCGTAATTTCTCCGATGGCTTCCTGGGCTTTCCCTTCAATATTCTTAGCTGTGGCTTTCATTCGATCTTCAGTACTCATAGTGATATATTTAATTAACTTCTACACCATAAATTATATCGAATCCGGTATACTTAATACGTCTAGCTGAAGACGTACTCCTTTAGAAATAGGCATTATTATAGATAGCGATATTTTAGGCTAGCTATTAAAATAGTATAAACCTAACCTTAATCAAGGGCATTATTTTTTTACATTGCCCTAGCCCAATCAAAACTATTGAGGCAGTAATTAATAGTTATGATGATGGACTTCTGGATTTAACCGTCGTCACTCCCAAAGATCAAACCAATGTAATTGCCGCCTCTTATGAACTTCTACAATCGGCGATTTTGGGGGAAAGTGCAGAACATGAGGATATTAAATATATCAGAACTCGCTACGTTAAAGTGACCGCGAAGCCTGCCCAGAAAATTGTCTTAGATGGAGAAATTATTGGCGAAACTCCAATTGATGTGGACTGTATTCCTGGAGGCTTAACGGTCTTCGTGCCAATGGAGCAAGACTAAAAAAGAGACGTGCCATGGCACGTCTCTACAAGGCGGCGGTATTAAGCGTATCTTTCTTCATGTTTGACAATAACCCAAACCGCATGAATGGAACCCGGAAGCAAACCCAGTAAAGTTAACAAAATGTTAATCAAAAAGGCTGAGCTAATTCCTGTAGTCATAAAAACGCCCACCGGCGGGAGCAGGATTCCCAAAACTATTCGGAGTAATTTCATAAGGATTAATAAATTAAGTTTGTCGGTTACTCTATAAAGATTAACGGCTAAACTCGGTTGTTAACCTCCATCTGGAGAATGATTTTTTCATAATTGTCGGGTGGGCAAGGTGAATCAACTCCTTTGTATCACTTGGGTAGGTTGGGTTTCGACTTCGCTCAACCCAACAGACTAAAGCTAGCTTGTGTTGAGTCCGTCCCTCGACCCAACCTGCCTCAATTTATCCAGCTAATCTAACAGGTGGCAAAATCTATCTCTGTAGAGATGACAATCAGACCCATAGAGATGGATAGTAAGAGTAATATCGTTTTTTCAGATATTTGAACATTACAAGTGAGGAAAAATTGATGAAGGCATTCTTTTTTACCTTGTTAGCCACAGCCTTGAGTTTATTGGTTGTTGATCTAATTGTTCCAGGTGTTGACCTAGCCACGTTTATAGCGGCTTTATTAGGGGCTGCATCCATTGGCGTGGTGAACTCATTTATCAAGCCAATTCTGTCTGTGCTATCTCTCCCATTGAATATCGTGACACTCGGATTATTTTCTTTGGTGGTCAATGGATTGTGTTTTTGGTTAGCTGCTGTAGCTGTACCTGGATTTGCCGTTCAGGGCTTACCCGCGTTTATTTTAGGTCCGATTGTCCTATCTCTGGTTAATACCTTCTTGAGTAACTACTTTGCTCAACGAGAACCTGAACTTGAGATGGAATAAGGACAACGCTGTATTGATGGACACCTGGACTTTAATTGAAGAGTCGCCAGAGTACCACTTTTAGAGGATGATGGTTAGCGCCATGTATTCTCAAGTACAGTTGTCACAAGAGTAGCTCATCCCCGGTTTAACTGAATCACTGACTTTCAAATTATCACTTGCTTTGAGTATAAATACGCAGATACTGATTCAAGTCAACAAGCGTGAAAACTAGGATTCGGTTAAGCGAACTAGACACAACGTCTTCTTTATCCTACATTGGGGATGGGCATTCGCCCTTATTTATCAATAACATTTTTTTTAATCGGTTTTGACGATAACCTGTGGAGGAAAGCTATGACAGTTTTAGAACGAGTACAGGAGATGTTTGATTACCTCTGGGGAGGCGTCAAGCGGATTTTCGGCGCTAACGATGATGAATATCCAGATACAGGTGTTCAACCCTTTGAAGGCGATCGCCCCAAGGAACGGCAATAAATTACCAAGTACAGGTTTAATATAGCCATCCTGTTTGGGTTGTGAAATGCTAGATGCTCAGATCCCCGACTTCTTGAAGAAGTCGGGGATCTTGTCCTCATTCGGTTATCGGTGAGCTAGGGCGGGTTTTGTTGTTCCGTTATCGGTGGGGAGGGCGGGTTTTGTTGTTCCGTTATCGGTGGGGAGGGCGGGTTTTGTTGTTCCGTTATCGGTGGGGAGGGCGGGTTTTGTTGTTCCGTTATCGGTGAAGAGGGCGGGTTTTGTTGTTCCGTTATCGGTGGGGAGGGCGGGTTTTGTTGTTCCGTTATCGGTGAAGAGGGCGGGTTTTGTTGTTCCGTTAGTGGTGAAGAGGGCGGGTTATGTTGTTCCGTTAGGGGTGGGGAGGGCGGGTTTTGTTGTTCCGATATCGGTGAAGAGGGCGGGTTTTGTTGTTCCGTTAACGGTGAATAGGGCGGGTTTTGTTGTTCCGTTATCGGTGAAGAGGGCGGGTTTTGTTGTTCCGTTATCGGTGAAGAGGGCGGGTTTTGTTGTTCCGTTATCGGTGGATATCTAAATTTAGTCCCTAA
>NZ_JAVJQP010000046.1:0-26742 GCF_040218875.1 Coleofasciculus sp. D1-CHI-01 | reverse complement strand
GCTCATTAGTGTTGTTTGGAGAACCGTATTAAGAGCAATGGTAATGAAAAGCGTGCATTTTTGGATTGCCGAAACCCTTACAGCGCAAAGCGCTGTAATAAAGTACAGTAGATCAAAGTCCCCCTTCAGATCCCCCTTCCGTCCCCCTTACCCCCCTCGTTCCCCCCTACCCCCCTCGTTCCCCCCTACAAGAGGGGGGATGACTAAGGATGCTTCGCTTTTTGTTCCATGGGGGAAACCAGAGGATGCTTCGCTTTTATTGCACGGGGATTTAGGGGGATCGACAATGTACCGCATAGCAGAGCAAACTGCTGTAATATAGGGTGGGTTGAGCGAAGTCGAAACCCACCAGCCAAATTTGCAGTACTCTTGGTATTAAGGGGACAGAGAACGAGGAACGGAAAGGACGAGACTTTCACAAAGGCAAATAGAGTACAATCCCTTTCCACTCTGACTGTTGACTACAATCAATCAGTAATAGTAATTCATCAATTACTTGTCTGATTGGCATCCTATCATTAACAACAAACAACCCCGACATTTCCTCTCCCCTTGCCAGTCGCTCATAAGCAAAGTTTGGCATAGTTGCACGATCATGAGTCAAGACAATGCGATCATTTGCTGCTGCCCAGTCCAGAATAGCTGGATCATCAACTGCCCGCAGACCAATATCCTGAATGCGAACTAAGTCCAGATTAGGTTGACGCAAAAATAATCCCCGAACGATATCGCCGTGGAAGTTTTCATCACTCAGCAATTTCATTATTATTACTATTACCTTGTTTCTGCTGAGATAACAAGCGAGAACGAATTATACTTAAATCAGGTTGAACACTCAATAAACGCTGACGCACAGATTCAGCTAACTGCTCTCGACGGTTAAGATAGGCTTCCACAGCGTCTTGGTGTCGGAGATAGTAACCAATTGTGGTATAAACATCAGATAACGATAGTGTTGAATAACGCTGAACAATGGATTCAGGAGAAGCACCATCCTGAAAAGCGCGAATCACTAACTCCAGCAAAACCCTTGAATTTCCGACTCGAATCGCTCCTGTTGAATCCTCAAAAAGAGGTGGTATTTCACGCTCTAAAGTCAGACTCATTTACTAATGCCTCCTACAGGTCTACATTATAAATAATCATAACTGAAATCAACCGCGCTCTGATTGGGTATCAGTTGTTGTTATCACGGGTACAAAAATCTTTACTCATCATAATTTTGCCTAATATGAATCCCTACGCTATTATTCATCAAACTCAACGCCAACGAGTCAGCGATGATATAACGCGATCGCTCCTGGAAAACTGCGAGAATGCGCCTCGTATCCTGGTACTCGTTTGGTCTCAACTCGGTGACTTTGACACACTCGAATATACCTTCTGGTTACAGCGAGAGGCTGAACAGTTGCAAGCAAAGGGAATCGCCATTCGTGCAGTAGGGATAGGCAATCTTGATTCGGGAAAACAATTTTGTCAGTATACCGGATTTCCGGCGGAGTGGTTGTTTGTTGATCCAGAGGCTCAATTGCATCGCCAGCTTAACCTCTATCCTGGGTTAAGTCTCAAACTTCCGGGACTTTCTACCTCACAAAGGGCTTGGTTGAATCTACTCTTAATGTGTGCGGGGATTGGTAGCCCAGGTACGCTTGCAGAAGTATTTCGTGGTTATCGAGGCGATCGCAACGCCCCTCAGCTTATTGGCGATGAGGAAGTTATCAAGGCGAAACCCTTACCGCCGCTCAAAGGCTCATTTTTTCAATTTGCTGGGGGAAGTGGATATCAGCGCCCCTTTGAACTCGCCACCTTAAGACTACGGAATATGGTAGAAGTGTTAAGCCATTGGAAAACTTATGTCCCCAATCCCGCCTACATGACACAGCGAGGTGCAACCTTCCTCTTTGATGCAGACGGTAACGTATTGTACGAACATCGCGATCGCGGAATACTCGGCTTTGCTGCCAACATGAGCCGCCCCTTATCATTTTTAGATGAAATAGGGTAGAAGGGTAGAAGGGTAGCGATCGCATCGATTCCGGAATACAAGTACAGACAATTGGTGATTGAGTAAGAAAGAAAGTTGTATGTAGGGGCGGGTTTTACTATTATCATTTTTTACCTCACCCAGATGTGACTAAACCCGCCCCGATGTAGAGACGTAGCATGCTACGTCTCTACACTCCTTCAAAGATATACCCTAATCATGAACTATTGTTTTCCCCAACCAAATTCCCCTTTCCTCTGGATTCCCAGCAATCTTCTCCTCAGCCTTCTCATCTTCATCAGCACAGCCAATGCCGAAATAATCCCCGATAACGATAACTTTTCAACCAACACCAACATTACCAATGGTGAGATTCAAGGCGGAATCCGAGTCGGGAATCATCTCCTCCACAGTTTTGAGGAATTTTCTATTCCTACCAACTCCCAAGCCATCTTTAAACTAACCCCCCAAAACCTAGACATAGAAACCATTATCAGCCGCGTCACAGGGAACAAGACATCCATCATAGATGGCATCCTTGCCGCAGATGGCACCGCCAACCTAATCCTGATTAACCCCAACGGAATTATAGTTGGCGCGAATGCACAACTCAATATCAATGGCTCCTTTTTAGCCAGTACCGCGAATAGTGTCATCTTTGCTGATGGCAGTGAATTCAGCACCACCAATCCCCAACTCCCTCCCCTGCTCACCATTAACGTACCGATTGGTTTACAGTTTGGTGAAAATCCAGCACCGATTATTCATCAAGCAAATAGTAACTTATCAGTCGATTCGGCTCAAACCTTAGCCCTGGTGGGAGGAAATTTATTATTAAATAGAGCCAATCTAACAGCACAACAAGGACGAATTGAATTAGGGAGTGTGGCGAGTTCTGGACTTGTTCATCTGACTCCTCTAACCCCAGGTTTTACCTTAGATTATTCAGATATACAACAGTTTGGCATGATTAACGTAACCAATGCCACAGCCGTCAATACCAATGGTTTAGGTGGTGGCACAATTCGGGTGCGGGGGGGACAAGTCACCCTGACTCAAGGCTCAAACCTAGTGGCGGAAACCTTCGGTGATATAAACGGGGATGGAATTGATATTCAGGCAAATCAGATAAAACTGCAACAAGGTTCCTTTGCGTCTACCTCTACATTTGGTGCAGGTGCAGGAGGCAATCTTACCATTCAGGCTAACCGAGTAGACGTGACTGGCACAACTCCTCTAGAACCCTCACGGCAGCTTCTATTCAGAACATTTGACCCCCTTAATCCTAGTAATGGTTTATTTAGCGTAAGTGGTGGACAGGGTGATGCTGGATATTTAACCATTGAAACCGACCAATTGATTGTGCAGAACGGCGCGGCTATCTTAACCACCGCATTGGCTGGGGGTGATGGTGGCGATTTAACCTTAAAGGTTTCGGAGTTGGCAGATTTAACCAGTGGGTCTCTGTTAGCCACAGGAACTATCGCTCAAGGAAATGCCGGTGATTTTACCATAACCACAAATCAATTGAGAGTGCTAGACGGTACATCCCTAAGCACCAGTCCTGGCGGTACAAGTCAGGGTCAAGGGGGAAATCTAACCGTAACCGCTGAATTGGTGGAATTGAGAGGAACTCCAGCCAACGCCGTTGTTCCAGGCGGGTTGTTCACAGCGACGCTGGGTGCGGGGGATGCGGGTGATTTTACCCTGAATACAGGTCAACTCATTGTTGCTGATGGGTCACAAATCTCAGCGTCGGCGGCGGGTGGGGGACGAGGGGGAAATCTTATGATTAACGCCGATACGGTGGAATTGAGGGGAATTTCTGCTGATGGTCGGTTTTTGAGTGGGTTATTTACCTCGTCATCGCTGTTAACTGTAGAAGGACAACAGGGAACAGCACCCGCTGGAGATTTAATGATTATCACGCGCCGCTTAAGTGTCCAAGATGGCGCTCAGATTTCCGCCGCCACCGGGGGGGCGGGTACAGCCGGAACGTTAACGATTAATGCGACGGAATCGGTAACCGTGGTGGGTGTGGCGACGGGTGTTGATCCCGGTGTCGAACGTGTCTCCTTTGGCATCATTGGTGATGGTATCGTACCCAGTGCGATTGAAGCGAATACGAGTGGTGCAGGTGGCGCGGGGGATTTGCAGATTCAAACCGGAGCGTTAAATGTGGGGGATGGCGCAGAAATTGGCGTCAGGGGGACTGCATCGGGTGCCGCTGGTAATTTAGATATCATCGCTGATTCGATTTGGCTGGATAATCGAGGGGGAATTAGTGCAGCTACGGTGGCGGGGACAGAGGGAAATATTCGACTCGACGCCTCGAATGTGTTGCTACGGCGCAATAGCCAAATTACGACGAATACCGACAACAGTGATGGGGGTAATATAACAATCGACACCAATCTTTTAGTCGCGATCGATAATAGTGATATTACGGCGAATGCTCGTCAAGGTCGAGGGGGTCGTGTTAGTATTACGGCTCAAGGTATTTTTGGCACTCAGTTTCGGGATGAACTGACCCCCAATAGTGATATCACTGCCACATCAGACTTAGGACCACAATTTAATGGTCTAGTCACTTTAAATATTCAGGGAATTGACCCGAATCGGGGATTAGTTCGCTTACCGGAAAACTTTACTGAACCCAGTGAGCAAATTGCCACAGGTTGTGTCGCTGAAACCGGAAATTCCTTTGTCGTGACTGGACGCGGTGGATTACCGGAAGACCCCAGTCAAATTTTGCGCGGTCGCACCCTTTGGCAAGATTTGCGTTCTTTGGATTTTGATGAAGAAAATCTGGAGGAGACGGAACATGGAGAAAATCGACAGCAATCTCCTTCGTCAAGAGAGGAAATCCATCCAGAGGAAAACCTGACCTCTCGTCGTTCTTCTATTGTGGAGGCTAAAGGATGGGTTATTGATAGCAATGGTAATATCGAACTGGTGGCGAATATGCCTAATAATAGACTGAGGGGGCTAAAGTCATCCAAAACATCTCATTGTTATTAAATAGAACAGTAGGTTGGGTCTCGTACCTCGACCCAACAGAAGCCAATACTACAAAGCATAGAGTATTAGGGGAAGGAAAAATTAAATTTAGCACTTATCTGAACAGTATTGCCACAGAAGCTAAGTTGATCCTGTTGGGTTTCACTCCGTTCAACCCAACCTACTTAAATCATGACTTAAATTAAGAATCAGCTATGGGCAGTTTTATTCCGCAAAGATTAATTAGATTACTGTTCTTAACAGGTAGTCTGTTGGGCAGCTTACTGTTTTTAAGTAATATGGGTCACGCCCAAGTTATACCTGATGACACATTGCCCCAAGATACAAGCGTCATTCAAAATGGTAATATTAGTGAGATTCTGAACGGAACAAGAGTAGGAAATAATCTATTCCACAGTTTCGATGAGTTTTCGGTTACTGACGGTTCAACAGCCTGGTTTAACCTAGAAACGATTAATCAGGATGTCCAAAATATTATCAGCCGTGTTACCGGGAATACCCCATCACAAATTAATGGCACAATTCAAATTAACAATACAGCTAATTTATTTTTAATTAACCCTCAAGGTATTGTCTTTGGTGCAAATGCCAAACTTGATATTGGTGGCTCCTTCTTAGCGAGTACAGCCAATAGTATCCAATTTCCCGATGGGCGAGAGTTTAGTGCCACCAATTCCTCAACCCCACCCTTATTATCAATAAATGTACCAATGGGTTTGCAGTTTGGTTCAAATCCGGCTCCAATCAGCAATCAATCGACTGCTGGCTTACAAGTAAATTCAGGTCAAACCTTAGCCCTAGTCGGTGGCGAACTGCGGTTTCCGGGAGGACATTTGACAGCACCCCAAGGGCGAATTGAATTAGGTAGTGTTGGTGAGAATAGTTTTGTCCAGATTACGCCAACGATTAATGGTTTCACTCTGGGATATGAACAAGTGAAAAATTTCCAAGATATTAACCTATCCCAGCAATCAGTCGTAGACGCTAGTGGTACAGGTAGCGGTTTTATTCAAGTTCGAGGCGCTCAGGTGAATCTGACGCAAGCGTCACAAATTCTGGCGAATACCGAAGGTAATATTGACGGCGGTGATATTACGATTCAAGCTGACCAATTGAACCTAAAAGAGGGCGCTTTTGTTTCGGCGTCTACCTTTGGTGATGGGGCGGCTGGTCGCTTGATGGTCAATGCTTCATCAGTGGAAATTATTGGCATAAGAAATCTACAAGAGGTATTAGATACACTTTTTGATGAGAAAACAATTACCCTTCCGGAGTTGGGTACGGGTCTATTTTCGCTAAGTTTCGGTTCTGGTGCGGCAAATAGCTTAATTATTAATACGGAAACATTAAGTTTGCAAGAGGGTGGTTTTATCTCCACCTCTCCCTTTAGCACGGGTTCAGGCGGCGATATGATGGTGAGGGCGTCTGAATCGGTGGAATTGGTGGGTTCAGAACTATTTGCTGATAGTTATGGTCAGGGAGATGCAGGTCAACTAACCGTACAAACCCGACAGTTAAGGGCTAGCGAAGGAGGTGGAATATTTAACTCTACCTTTGATGCAGGGCGTGGCGGAAATGTACTAATTCAAGCATCCGATTCCATTGAACTAATGGGTACAACACCTGATGGTCGATTCAAAAGTTCTATTGCGTCTAATGCGTTTGAGGATGCGACTCAAGCCACGGGAAATGTGATCATTGAAACTCGACACTTAACGATTCAGGATGGTGCGGGAATTGGTGCTTCTACATTAGGTGCAGCTCAAGGCGGAACAGTGAAGATTCAGGCGTCAGAGAGTGTGGAACTAATTGGCACTTCGGCGAATGGTCTAGAATTGAGTAGTTTGAATACACAAAGTTTTGGCAAAGGCGCGGCGGGGGATATTGAGGTTTATACTAGGCGATTAGTCCTGCGTGATGGCGGAGTGATTTCAACCACCACGCAAAATGCTGGGCGGGCGGGACGATTAGTGGTTAGAGCATCAGAATCTGTGGAACTGAGTGGTATTTCCGCCGATGGTAAGTTTCCCAGTAGTTTGCGCTCCGATGCATCGTCTGATTCTGTTCCCAGTAGTTTTATTCCACCGCCTCAGACTGAGGTATTGGGAGAAGCGGGAGATGTAACGATTGAGACAGGACGTTTAATCATCCAAGATGGAGCAGAAGTCACGGTCAATGGGGAAAAGTTAGCCGCCGCAGGGAATTTGAGAGTTGATGCTGATTTAATTTGGTTAAAAAACGGTAGTACAATTTCAGCGACAACGCGAGCGGGGACAGAGGGCAATATTACGCTGCAAACGCAGAATTTATTGCTAAAGAATCAGAGCCAAATCAGCACGAATGCTGAAAATGCTAATGGCGGTAATATTAGAATTGATACGGGTAATTTAGTAGCACTTAACAATAGCGATATTAGTGCTAATGCTCAAGCGGGAGCAGGGGGTCGGGTTACGGTTAATGCGTTTGGTATTTTTGGTACGCAGTTTCGAGAAGCGCTAACTCCAGAGAGTGATATTACGGCGACATCAGCACTTGGAGCTGAGTTTAAAGGGATTGTCAATATCAACATAGAGGATATTGATCCCAATCAGGGATTAGTCCGGTTACCGGAAAACTTTATTGAATCCAATAACCAAATTGTTACAGCTTGCGATGTGGAGCAAGGCAATTCCTTTGTGGTAACTGGACGAGGAGGTTTACCCGAAGACCCAACTCAAACCCTGCGAGGTCGAACCCTTTGGCAGGATTTACGGACTTTAGGGTTGAGTGATGAGGGAGATGGGGAAGATGGGGAAGTCGGGGAAAAATCTCCTTCTGATCATCGCGCCCCCATTGTAGAAGCTCAAGGATGGATCATTAATTCCCAAGGTCAGGTTGAGTTAGTGGCTCATGTTCCTGACGTTACTCCCCACAGTTCCTGGTATAAATCAGCAACATGCTTAAATGAGTAATCACCATGTTGTCATGGCGATTAAAATCGCTGCTACACAAACAAAGTCCGCCTGCGCGGACTGGATTAGAAAGGGGATAGTTAAACCGGATTTGGTATTACTCAAAACTTTTTCATCCTTTCCCTCAGATCATGTCCAGCTTTATTGTTGCCTATCATACCCATAGTTATTGGTACAGGAGCATTAAAAGCATTACCTTCTACCCCTTCACCAAGATGCAATGACAATGCTATCGGACTGGATATTATGACATTGTTGCCTCGCATCAGACTCAAAACAATTATAAGGCGATCGCGAACTCAAAAAATAGCGATATTCTCCTCACGCCTCAAGGTTTTCAGTCGCTGTATCGGGTTAGGATTACTCACATTGTTCCTGATAATGTGGGTTTTTCCCACCCAAGCGCAGCATCCGTCGATACCGCTTACGGGATCAACTCAGGTTCAAGTCTTGAGTCGGGAACAGTATCACAGGGAACAGGATATAAACTCAGTTCAGGAGGATGACAAGGCTTTAACTCAACTCGAACAAGGCAAAGCCCTCTATGCAGCGGGACGCTTTTGGCAAGCGATTAGGGTTTGGCAACAAGCGATGCAAGCGTACCAAGCTCAAGGCGATCGCATCCACCATGCTCTGAGTTTAAGTTATCTTTCTTTAGCCTATCAAGAGTTGGGACAATGGCATGAGGCGGAACAAACGATTACCCAAAGCTTAAATCTAGTCGCTAATCGCCTCAAACCCACTTCCAATCATCAACGCCTCCTCGCCCAACTACTGAATACTCAAGCCAGTCTCCACTATGCCCAAGGACAAATGGAAGCGGCTTTAGATACCTGGAAACAGGCAGAACAGGCGTATCAAGACGCGGGGGATCAAACGGGTGTATTCGGGAGCCAAATTAATCAAGCCCAAGTTCTACAAGCGTTGGGACTCTATCGGCGATCGCAGATTACCTTAGAGCGAATGGAAACCCAGCTTCAAACTCAGCCGGATTCGTTACTCAAAGCCGCCGGATTACGGAGTTTGGGCGTCGCGTTGCAAGTGGTGGGTAATCTGGAGGAATCACAACAGGTTTTGCAGCAAAGTTTGGCAATAACTCAGCGCTTGGATGCAGTCGCTGACCAAAGTGCGACGCTATTTAGCCTGGGAAATACAGCTAGAGCGTTACAGGAATTTGAAGACGCGATCGCCTATTATCAACAAGCCGCCTCAACAGCAACCACTACTCTTACCCAAGTGGAAGCCCAACTCAACCAACTCAGCCTGCTGATTGAAACCCAAAATTGGACAGATGCTCAAGCTTTAGTTCCTCAAGTTCAGGCTGAATTATCTAGTTTACCTCTAAGTCGGGCGGCGGTTTATGCTCAAGTGAATTTCGCTGAGAGTTTGATAAAAATGGGGAGCAATGTAGAGACGTTGCATGCAACGTCTCTAAGCCGAGCTGTAGGGGTGGGGTTGAGGGATAATAACGTTACCCAAGACGCCGCTAAGTTGACTAAAGCTGCTCTACCTAGGGAACAGGGTAGAATGTCTCAATCCCTGATCCCTAATCCTGGAGGCGCTAAAGCGCAACTACAAGCGCAACGACGAGCGATCGCACAATTGTTAGCTAGAGCGATCCACCAAGCCAGACAGCTTAATGATACAAGAGCCGAGTCTTACGCCTTGGGTCAATTGGGACATCTTTATATGGAGACACAGCAGTGGTTAGAGGCGCGAGGGTTAACGGAGAAGGCGTTAACTTTGGCGCAAGGAATACAAGCCACTGAAATCGCCTATCGTTGGCAATGGCAACTGAGTCAGATACTCCAACATCAAGGTAATCTGACAGGCGCGATCGCGGCAAATCGGGAAGCCGTTCATACCCTGCAATCCCTACGCCGTGATTTGGTGGCGATTAATCCTGATGTGCAATTTTCCTTTCGGGAAACCGTTGAACCCATTTATCGCAATTTGGTGGAATTGCTCTTAAGCAATCAGCCCACACCAGAGCAGCTCACCCAAGCGCGTGAAACCATTGAATCCCTGAGATTAGCGGAATTAGAGAACTTTTTTCGGGAAGCCTGTTGGCAAGTTCAACGCCAAGCTATTGATCAGATTGATCCCCAAGCTTCGGTCATTTACCCAATTATTTTGCCTGATCATTTTGCCGTGATTGTCTCCCTACCCGGAAAACCGCTGCGCTATTTTCAAACTGATGTAACTGAGACTCAAATCGACAGCACCATTGAGCAACTTCTACAAGCCTTAAATCCTGTGTGGTCTACTAAAGAACGGTTACGCCTGTCCCAACAACTTTATGATTGGTTGATCCGACCGATTGAACCGGAGTTAAAAGAGAATGAGATTAAAACCCTCGTCTTCGTTTTGGATGATGCCTTACGGAATCTGCCCATGGCGGCGCTCTACGATGGACAGCAGTATTTGATCGAGAACTACAATATCGCGCTATCCGTAGGATTACAACTGATCGAGCCGCGATCGCTCCTTCCCCAACAACTGAAAGCCTTAACTGCTGGACTCACCGAGGCGCGGGACGGTTTTCCAGCTCTCCCCGCCGTGGAGTTGGAAGTGGAAAACATCGCTGCCCAAATTCCGACTAAAGTCCTTTTAAATCAACAGTTTACCCATCAAACGCTTACTGAGCAAATTGAAAAGACTCCGTTCCCAGTGGTTCATCTAGCGACTCATGGACAGTTTAGTTCCAAAGCCGAGAACACATTTCTGCTCACTTGGAATAGTCGCATCAAGGTGAAAGATTTGGATCAACTCCTGCAAACCAGACAGCGACAGAATGCCAACCCCATTGAACTGCTGGTTCTCAGTGCTTGCCAAACGGCGACAGGGGACAAGCGAGCCGCTTTGGGACTGGCTGGATTAGCCGTGCGATCGGGCGCTCGTAGTACTCTAGCAACCTTATGGTCAGTTAATGATGAATCGACGGCTCAGTTGATGGTTGAGTTTTATCGACAACTCACCCAATCTCAAGTCAGTAAAGCCCAAGCCCTGCGTCAGGCTCAACTCACTCTCCTACGTCAACCGAATTATCAGCATCCCTTTTACTGGGCACCCTTTGTCTTAGTCGGAAATTGGCTTTGACGCAAAGGCTATTCCCTGAATGACAGAAGGCAGAGGGGAACAGTAGTGCGAGCGTCTCGCTCGCTATTAGTCTTGCTTGCTATTAGTCTCGCTCGCTATTGGGTAGGATTTTTTATCTATCGAGGCTGAGAAGCTTGCACTAAATCAACTTTAATCGTTGTCAAAAGCTTTATTTTTAAGGGTTTCCGGTTTTTGCAGTCAGCCCTACCTATTGTCTAAATATTGACAAACGTGAAGAATTTATGTTTATAGGCACGGTTCATTCCACGTTATGATAGTATACTGGGTATTAATAATAATTAAGGGGTATGACCCCACACTCGGCGATAAAAACTAAGTGTTAACCGGGGCGACACATCCAGGGTTGTAGGTACTCTCTCATTCTTCAATTGCTTTACTAGGGAATTGGTATTCTCAAAAATAAATAGACAAGTTGCCATTAATTTAGTAAAATGCGTGTTTTATTTGTCTGTCTGTTATGGGATGCCGCTTAAAATCCCTGTGATGCACTACAACTCATTCTTCTTCACGAGGGTTTTTTATCATGGCTTGGAAATATACACCTCAACCTCTTGCATTTTTGTCAGTAGGTCTTTTCCTAAAGCTGCTACTGGTTAGTGGTTTAGCAGTATCATTACGTGCTGAAACCATACCCCTGTCCGAAACAGCCAGTGCGACCTTTATTCCCGACAGGAAAGGAGCGCCCCAAGATTCAGCCGGGGGAGCCTCACGGGATGGTGGTGTCTGTCCCAATGACACAAGTGAGCTGGGAACATCAGTCACACCGTTCCAATTAGCTACAAATCATGGATTCACGGTAGCCGAACGTCCCACATTTTTTGTTTACATCCCACCAACAGTGGCTCAAGACGCTGTATTTATTCTCAAGGATGAAACAGAAGAGTATTTCTACCAAAAAACCGTATCACTTCCTAACCAGAGAGGTTTGGTCAGCTTTAAACTACCCATTGATGCACCAACTCTGGAAATTGGTAAGACCTATCAGTGGTCGTTTTTACTCATTTGCGGAGAATCCCTCCGACCCGATAGTCCTAAAGTAGAAGGGCAAATTCAGCGCATTCAACCTGATCCCGCCTTACTCAGCAAACTTCAGCCATGGTCTCCTGTAGATAGAGCCGCTTTTTATGGAGAGGAAAGTATTCAATAAGTAGGGCTTGCTGCATGAGTGTAGATGGTATACCACACAAGGGTGGAAAGCCATTTTTTGACCCAACCAGTGCTTTCGTTTTGATGCCTAAACGGTCAAAAACCTTGCCATGCAAGCCTAAAAGCAGCATCTTCCTCATCTCCCCCATCTCCCCCATCTCTCCCACCACCCCCTCACCCCATCTCCCCAATACTTATTCAACAAGCCCTACTTAGGGCGTCCTTTGGTATAATTTTAGTCCGTCATCTAAAGCAGTCATATCGTGTCCTGACGGTTGTCCATACTTGCAATGCTTTAATAACAAGGGTTTCAGGCGTTTTTATTAGGGGGATTTGACCGGACATGATACAGCGCTTTGCGCTCTCCATAAAGTACAGTAGATCAAAGTCCCCCTTCAGATCCCCCTCCCGTCCCCCTTCAGATCCCCCTCCCGTCCCCCTTCAAAAGGGGGAGACCAAAGGATGCCCAAAATCTATCTGTGGGCATTTTTTATTAATTAATTAAATGTGAGATTATAAGTAAGTCATTGATGATAGCGTCAATGGCAATAGTTTGATTAAACATTAAACATATATCTCTTTGAAAAAGGCTCTGAGGGGAATTCAATTAGCTGAAGTCGGATTTAAAAATAAAAAGGAGGAAACTTGCAAATTACGAAGGAGTTAACAAACCACTCATTTGAGTATTATTACTTAGTCTTCTTTGGAGTCACTCTTGTCCGATACTTTCTGATTGCTGGGGGAGCCTATTGGCTCTTTTATTTCGTTCTGGGAAAGTCCCTCACCAAAAACAGTTTGCGTCTGAAGCCACTGATGAATGATTCCATCAGAAATGATATCGTACTATCGGTTTTATCGGCAACTGTTTTTGCTTTTTGTGCAGCGCTAATCTTATCAGAGTACGGTTTGGGAGTAACGCTCCTCTATACTAACCCAGATGAATATGGACTGTGGTATATAGGAGTTAGTTTTGTTGCGGTGCTTGTGCTTCAGGATACATACTTTTACTTTATTCACCGCCTTTTTCACCACCCTTTGCTGTTTAAATGGATGCATTCTGGACACCACCGATCGGGAGAACCAACCCCGTGGAGTTCCTTCGCATTTGATTTACCAGAGGCAATTATACAATCACTCTTCTTTGTAGCGATAATCTTTATCGTCCCGCTCCATTTCATCACCTTGGCGGCGGCACTGATTACGATGACAATATGGGCAGTAGTGTCTCATCTGGGATTCGAGATATTTCCCTCATCATTTCTTCACCACTGGCTGGGGAAGTGGTTTATCGGGGCAACCTATCATTCAATACATCATCGCCAGTACACTGTCCACTATGGATTGTACTTCACGTTCTGGGATAAGCTGCTTGGTACTTAACTGCCTTGGATGTCTAGCCCCCACCTCCCTAAATTAGGCGTTGGGCAAAGGAATAGTGTAAAAATCGGAATGTGGGTGAATCAATATCGTTTACCATGAGTACATTTGCTCACAAATTCTTTCAATTTAAACAGCTAAGAATCATTGGGTTATGCTGCAAAGACTATATGTACACAACTTCAGATGCCTAGAAAACTTTGAGTTAATCAAAAATTTAGAGAGCTGCGAGTTTCTGAAGAGCAATTGCTCGTTTCAGGAGAGCCAATTTACTCTCGAAAAGAAGCCCAAGTCACTCTTTACAGCAGCGCCCAAAATCGTGAGGCTCAGTTTCGGTTAGATTGGCATCTTGTTGCGCTTCCCGTAATTCAGGAGCAATCAGAGACTGATCCACTTCATGTTTTCAAGACTTGGCTGGCTCGCATGATCATTTTAGCCCCAATCCCACCCTTTATGACAGGAGATTCCAAGGGCGATACCTTGGAGCCAAGGCGAGATGGCTCAAACTTTGGAGAGTGGGTTTCTGGATTACTCAGTCGCTATCCTGCTGCTTACGCACGGGTTGATAGATATCTCCGAGACGTTATGCCAGACATTCAGGATTTTCTGAATGAATTAATTGGCAAAGATTCCAAAAGCATGATTGTTCGATTTGAAGCAAATAGTGCAAATCTGAATGTTGAATTTAAAGACTTATCTGACGGCGAAAAATGCTTTTTTATTTGCGCTATGGTCTTAGCTGCCATATTCAATCTCCCAACCTTAATGCTCGTGCTATTCAAGTCCTGCCACCCGCTGGTGGTTGGCAAAGAACTGTGGAACAATTCATCAATGATTATGTGCCGACAATGCGAAAATTTCCGCAACGAATGATGGTGTTGCTGATTGACTTTGATAACCGTGAAAATCGGTTGAGTTACGCACAGAGTCAAATTCCAGATAATCTAAAAGAAAGAGTATTCATTCTGGGAGTGCAATCTGAACCTGAGAATCTAAAGCGAGACATCAACAAGAGTTTTGAGGAAAATGGAGACGTTCTGGCACAAGACTGTTCGGATAACACGAATGAGTTGTGGGGACATGAGCTTCTCAAACATAACAAAACTCAGTTAGAGCGGATGATTGTATCTGTCAAACCCTTTCTATTTAATTGAGAGTGTAACTGATTATTTAATTTTGCGTTTGTAACTAGGGTGTTGGTGCTTGGCGCGAAGGAATCGTTTTAAAAACGCGAATCAAATCGGCTTGGCGAATCGGTTTACTAATATAATCATCCATTCCCGCTTCTAAACACGTTTCTCGGTCTTCCTGCATCGCATTAGCTGTTAGAGCCACAATCCAAGGGCGCTGGGAATAGTTTTGGCAGATATAACGGGTAGCGGTTAAGCCATCCATTTCTGGCATCTGTATATCCATCAATATTACATCGTAGGATTGACGGGAGATGGCATCAAGAACTTCCTGACCATTACTAACCAAATCAGCTTGATAACCTAAACGTTTTAACAGCAACAATTCTACCTTTTGATTGACTATATTATCTTCAGCCAAAAGAATCCGTAACGGCAACTGTAGGGCAAGAGGTGAATCTCCAGATTTTGGTGAATCAGGCTGAGACTTAATAGCAGTCGCTTGCCTTCCTAAAACTTGAGTCAAAGTATTATAAAGTTGCCCAAGTTTAATCGGCTTAGGTAAACAAGCAGCAAAATGACGCTCAATTAAAGACGTTTTCGTCGTCAATTTTCCTATAGGCGTTAATAATACCAAAGGCAATTGTTTAAAACCCGGTTGATTGTGGATTTGCAGACCCAGAGTTAGCCCGTTCATTTCTGGCATTTGCCGATCGATAATTGCCAGATCAAAGGCTTCTTTCTGATTGAGCCAACCCAGGGCTTCATTCCCCGATTGAGTACTTCGGGCAATCATGCCCCAACATTGGGTTTGCTGGGTTAAAATTTGGCAACTTGTCGGATTATCATCAATAATTAAAACTCGTTTACCCGCAAGCTGAGGTTGAGGAGTTGTTACATTCGGTTCAGACGCATCTTGATCTACGCTTAAAACAACACAGAAGGAAAAAGTAGACCCCTCACCCAAGGTACTGTCTACCCAAATTTCTCCCCCCATCATTTCACTTAATTGTTTAGAAATAATTAAACCTAGTCCCGTGCCACCATACTGGCGAGTGGTGGAAGAATCCAGTTGACTGAAGCGTTGAAACAAACGGTTAAAACGGTCTTTCGGAATACCAATGCCCGTGTCTTTTACCGAAAACATAAGGCAAACAGTCGGCGAGGTATGGCTATCCGGGTTTTGAGTCGAATCGGTGACATAGCAATGTTCAACCTTTACTGAAACGCTAACTTCTCCCACATCAGTGAACTTAATTGCATTACTCAACAAATTGATCAGAATTTGGCGCAGGCGGGTGACATCTCCAATCAGAGTAGAAGGGACTTCTGGGTCAATAAAATAAGTTAATTCCAATCCTTTTTGCAGGGCTTTGGGCGCAAACAGATCAACAGCGGTTTCCAGACAGTCACGTAGATTAAAGGGTTTGAATTCAAGTTCTAGTTTACCCGACTCAATCTTGGCAAAATCTAACACATCATTAATTGTGATCAGTAGTGTTTCCCCACTTTGGCGAATCGTTTCTACCAAGTCCTGTTGGTGGGTATCCAGTTTCGTATTCTCTAAAATTCCGGTTAAGCCAATCACCGCATTTAGAGGGGTGCGGATTTCATGGCTCATGGTTGCCAGGAATTCACTTTTCGCTCGGTTAGCGGCTTCTGCGGCTTCTTTTGCCTCTGCTAGGGTGGCGTTTTGAGCTTGCAGTTGCTGTTGAATATGGCGTAAAGTTAGTTGGGTTTTAACCCGTGCGATTACTTCTTCGAGTTGAAAGGGTTTAGTAATATAGTCTACGCCACCCACTTCAAAGGCTTTCACTTTATCCCAGACTTCATCAAGAGCGCTCAAGAAAATTACCGGAATTTCGGCGGTTTGTTCATCGGCTTTTAAGCATTGACAAACTTCATACCCATCCATTTCCGGCATTTTGATATCTAGCAAAATTAAATCCGGCGGATCAGTATTAACCGCATTCAGTGCCTGTTTCCCACTAATAACCCGACGAACTTCATAGCCTTGGTTCGCCAGCATGGTAAACAAAATACGTAAATTATCAGGGATATCATCGACAATTAATATGTCTCCCTTGATGGCTTGAGATTGACGTTCACTCATGAAGGAGGGGCTGTGTTAAATCCACTATGCGATCAAAAGAAAGGGTGTTAACCCATTGGGTTAAGGTTTGAGCCAGAGAGGTTTGCTCCTCAGTAATTTGGGCAATAAGCTGAATCATCACTTTCTCTCTAGCGCTGAGTGCAGCTTTGTGCAGTTGTGCCAGCCATTCAATCGGCATTTGTGCCAACGCCTCTTGTAGGGCAGTTTCCTGCAAGGGTGCTGGCGGCGTATCCGGCGATGTGAGAGAGAGAGGTTCAGCTTCAGCATACAAATAACGCACCCCTAAATGTTGCGCCATTTTTTCAAAGATAACCTCTTCCCGAAACGGCTTGCTAACGAAATCGTCGCAGCCTGCGGACAAAACAACCGATCGCTGTTTATCAAAAACACTGGCAGTCAAGGCTATAATTACTGTGGCTTGACCCTGCAACGATTGGCGAATTCGACGAGTGGCTTCATAACCATCCATCACAGGCATCCGCATATCCATCCAAATCAGGTGAGGTTGCCAACTCTGACAACGTTCAACAGCTTGCTGTCCATTTTCCGCTTCCTGTACCTCAAACCCCATCGGTGCGATTAGATTAACCAGCAATACCCGACTTTCCCATTTATCATCAGCAATCAGAATCCGATAGGTGGGTTGATTGGGGGCTAAACCAATCACCCGTTTAGACTCTTGGCTCTCAATATCAGCCGCTTGAGCCGGACTAACCTTAATCGTAAACCGAAACCGTGTTCCCTGACCCAAAACACTGCTGACGGCGATGGTTCCTCCCATCAGTTGGACAAATTTCTGGCTAATCGGTAAACCTAATCCTGTGCCTTCTTGAGATTTGCGCCCGGTTTCTGTTTGGATAAAGGCTTCAAATAAGGTATCGAGTTCGGCTGGGGCAATTCCTGAACCCGTGTCTTCGACTTCAAAGGTGATTAGGGATTGGGGATTGGGGATTGGGGATTGGGCAATTATACCCCGTTCCCCGTAGAGACGCGCCATGGCGCGTCTGTGCAAAGGGGTAACGTTATCCGTCAAACTCGCCCCTACAGATTGGTTCCCAGACGTGCCATGTAGAGACGTTGCATGCAACGTCTCTACATGCAAGGTGACACTCCCTTCATCTGTAAATTTAATCGCATTCCCCAATAAATTAATTAAAACCTGACGTAACTTACTCTCATCCGTCCGCACGTATTGGGGAACCTCTGGGTCACAATTAAAGATTAACTGTAAGCCCTTGGAAGCCACTTTTAGCTGAAGCATTTCTTCTAAACTTTTGAGTAAGCGATACAGATCAAAACTGGTTTCATTCAGTGTAATCCGACCCGCTTCTATTTTAGACATTTCTAGTACATCATTGAGCAGTGTGAGTAAATGTTCACCACTGCGAGCAATAATTCCTAAATACTCCTGTTGAGTTAGAGTTAACGTCGAGTCGCGGGTCATCACTTGGGCAAAACCCAGAATCGCATTCAAGGGAGTCCGCAGTTCATGACTCATATTCGCTAAAAACTCACTTTTAGCCCGGTTCGCCGCATCAGCCGCTTCCTTGGCATCTTTGAGTTGAGCCATGAGGGCGGCTTGTTGTAGCGCTACGCCTAACTGATTACTCACTTGTGTCAGTAAACTAATTTCTGCGGCGTCCCAGTGACGGGGACTGGAGTTTTGATACGCTCCCAATAATCCCCACAGCTTGTCACCGACAAAAACCGGGCTTAAACAGTAAGCTTTGATATGAAATACCTCTAACAACTTGACATGACAGGTCGAGTAAATCCTTTGGTAAATATCATTGACGACAATATTTTCATGATTTTTAAATCGCCCGCCCTGATTTTTTTGTAAACAGGTATCTGACCAAACGCTTGTCAGCTCATAACCGACTAAGGGCGACCAACCGGATGCCACAGATTCAGAGACAAAATCTCCACTCCAGTCCGAATTGAATCGATAAACTACGACGCGATCGCAGTTAAGAATTTGCCGGACTTCTTGGGTCGTCGTACTAAAAATCTGATCAATATCTAACGTTTGACGAATACTTTCAATCACCCGTGCTAATGCCCGCGCCTGTTCAGCAGCCTTGGCTTGCTGGACGGCTTGCGCTTGCAATAACTCCAAATATTCCGACTGTTGCAATGCTACCCCTAATTGGGCTGCCACTTGCATAAGTAACTTAACTTCCCGTTCTTGCCAATGGCGGGGTTTACTATGTTGAAAAGCACTCAGCATTCCCCATAGTTTTTCCCCTTTAAATAACGCCACAACCGCAAAGGATTTAATCCCAAATGATTCTAAGCTTTCAATATGACAATCGGTTAAATTGGCTTTATAGATATTATCAGCAAAAAACGCTTCATTCTGGCGTAATCGACCCCCTTGATGTTTACTTAAATAGGTATCATCCCAAGCACTCCCCACCAGTTTGGGTAAATCTCCTGCTTCCGATTCAAAAATAAAATCGCCGAAATAATCCTCGCGGAATTTATAAATGGCAATTCGTTCAACATCCAACAATTGCCGGACTTCTGTAGCCGCCGTTTGGAAAATCGTATTTAAATCTAAGGTTTGGCGAATTTTATCAATAACCTGAGCTAACGCCCTTTCCCGTTCCGCTTCCTGGGCTAACTCATCCGCCCGTTGTTGTAATTGCGCCTCCAGTGTGGTTTGCAATTCTGCCGATCGCCGTTGGGCTTTACCTAACAGTTCAGCCTGTTGAATCGCTACCCCTAATTGAGCACTAATTTGCACCAAAAAATTAATATCTGTCTCATCCCAGGATCGCGGGGCTGAATTTTGAAACGCGGCTAAAAGTCCCCAGAGGCTTTTACCTTTGTAAATCGCAATAATTGTGTAGGCTCTTGCCTGATAGCGTTCTAAGCTTTGAATATAGCAATCTGAAAACCCGGCTGTATAAATATCGCGACAAACCCGGAAAACTTCCCCTTTAATAAAGTCCCCGCCTTCAGTTTGCTGGAGATAGGTATCAATAATTTGAGGATTGGCTAAGGATGTAATACTACAATTACTAATATTTTGGCATAACTGGGGATCTTGATATTGCTCTTGGACTAACGGTTTCCAGCCCTCAGCCACCGATTCAACCACGAATTCACCACTCCAATCGGGATTAAACCGATAAATTGCCACCCGATCCGCATTCAGCAACTGCCGTGCTTCCTGAGTTGTCGTCTGGAATATGGTATTAATATCAAGTGATCGCCGAATCTTATCGATAATCGCTGCAACTGCTTTTTCTCGTTCAACCGCTTGATTAACCGCTTTCGTCAATAACTCCGACTGCATCTGCAGTTGAGCCACAAACTCCGCTTGCTGCAACGCCACACCTAAATGAATGGCAATTTGATGGACAAACTCTATTTCATCACTGCGCCATTGACGGGGATGGGAACATTGGTGAATACACAACAACCCCCAAAGCTGATTCCCCTTGAGTAACGGCACAACCAAGTTGGCTCGAACTTGGAAACGTGATAAAATTTCAATGTGGCAATCAGGTAAATTCAGAGCATAAATATCTTCAGCCGCCCAAATCCGCCCCTGTTGATAATGAGTCGCATGTCTTTCGCCGAAACAGTCATCCTCTATTTTGGTGGCGATAGCTGACGTAAACGGCGACACTACATCTTCAGAGACAACTTCCCCACGGCGACAGCCAGACTCTGGATCAAAGCGAAACATCCCCACTCGATCCGCATTCAGCAGTTGACGCACTTGGGTGGCGGTTGATTTAAAGATACTCTCCAAATCCAGAGATTCCCGAATTTTAGTCACCACAGCCAACAGCGCCTTTTGCTGGGCAACTTGAGTCGGTTCTGGCATTCTTGCTGCTTCCAATTGCGCCACACGCGATCGCAGATCGGTTAATTCGGCTTGGAGTGACTTGTATGTCTTGGCATTGAGAACGATATCTTGATCAGACATGATAGGGTTTCGGGTCCCTTTTATCCAAATTTACCTTGTTCTTTTAGCGCTTGTCGAATTCTTAGCTGAGCTTCCTGATCATTCGGATAACGGACAATTGCCTGTCGCCAGACGCTTAGGGCTTCATCCAATTGACCCTTTTGTCTCAACGCATCTCCTAAATACCAATACGCTTGTGGCTTTTTAATATTGAGGGCAATCGCTTCCCGATACTCTTCTATAGCCGCCTGCCAATTTTCTTGAATCATCAAGATATTGGCTAGATTTAAACGTAAAATAGCTTTTTCCGGAGACTGCTGACTCAACGTCTGATACGACTCAATTAGCGTCTCTAGTCGATTAATATTTGATAGCATTAAACCGACGCTGAAAGGAATTTCTGTGTTCTGAGGATAGCGCTGGATCAACTGCTGAACCACCGACATTGCTTCCTCTAGTTTACCTTGTGCAATCAACGCTTGGGCTAACTTGACATACCCATCCACCGTTTTTGGCGATCGCGCGATTAGATCCCGGAATACAGCTACCGCTTCATCCCATTTATTTTGTGCCAGGAGTGTATTACCCAGCAGTAAGCGCACCATATCATTACTGCGTTGTTTCTGAATAACTTGACGAAACACCGTTTCCGCTTCGGGGTAATCCTGTTGCTGATAAAGGGCGATCCCCTTTTGAAACAACGACGCGATCGCGATCGTCTTACCCATCAAAAAAATAACCGTTACTAAACCGACACTAACGACTGTAGCCGCTATCCAACTTAAATCAAACACAGATTATACAGATTTTAATGACACAGACACAAAACTTACTATGGCATAACACAGATTACACAGATTGTAATCAAACCGACAGGAAACTAACGATTAAGTAACACAGATTGACATAGACAACTAAATAATCTCCTGACAATCAAATCATCGTCTGTTGATTGAGAATTAACCTCTCAGTGTAATCAGTGCAACTAACCTCTCACCTCCCACCCAAATCTCCCCCATAAATCCGTGTAATCAGTGTTTCAGGCTAATAAACAAGCGGCGGGAAACATCAGATATTCCAAAAAGAACAGTTTCCAGATAAACTGATAGAAACTGGCGATCGCGACTTTATCCTGCAAATCTACATCCTGACTACGCCACCAAACCAAAACTAAAGCCGCCAAGTGTGTTATCCCCAAGACAAGCGGGTTAACCACGTCAAACAGTAACACTCCACCGAGAATCATACCCAAATAGCAGAGGGTAATAATCCATCGGGTGATATTAAACACCGCTGGCTTACCCAGTCGAATCGTGAACGTGGTGATATTGTATAACTTATCTCCATCAATATCCGGGACATCCTTAAAAATTGCGATCGCGACAGTAAAAACCAAAACAAATAACGTCAATCCCCACACCGCAGGCGTTGGCGTCATCGCTTCACCCTGTTGCCATACCCAGCTAAAATGCAAGAATAGTCCTAAATTGACTACAGCACCTCGCACTGAGAAGATACAAAGTGCAGCCCAAAAGGGAAACCGCTTCAACCGAATCGGTGGTAAGGAATACGCCGTACCAATGGCTAAACTGACGCTAACCATGAGAAATAACCATCCTCCCAGTATCCGGGCTAACAGCAGCGCACAGAGTCCAGCTATGGTAACAATCAGTTTAGCTTGTCCTCTGGAAAACTCCCCCGCCGCGATGGGAAGATGAGGTTTATTAATCTGGTCAATTTCCACATCTTCGAGTTGATTGAGTCCCACAATGTAGATATTACCGCAACAGCAGGATATCCAAGTACCCAGGAGTTGAGTTAAATTTGAGAGTGCGATCGCACCGTCGGTAATCGCTAAAGCAATCACATACAATGCCAATACACTTAGAGTAGTACCGATGATCGTATGAGGACGAGAAAACTTCCACAAGGCATAAAACCAGTCTGTGGGTTGCTTAAGCGGGTTGAGAGGGGCAGACGTCAAGGTTGATGGAGAAATTTGGCTCATTCTGGAGTGTAATAGGCTTTCCCATTCGATTTTACTCTCTTGAGGGACATCGAAACATCAATCCGCACTCGTTTACGCTTTTCTTGACGGTGAAATTTATCAAACAAAGAACGAATGACGTAGCTTGCTTCTGGCGACAGCGAGTATAACCAATGAAAAATGACGTAAACAAATAAAAAAAGGCAAATATGGCACGAGGCGATCTAATTTACGCTTATCGAGAATTGTTCAACCGACAAGGCGTCTACAAACATTATGGGATTGACTGTGGCGACGGTACGGTTATCCACTACCGCAAACCCAGTGAAACCATTGAACGCACCTCTTTACCGACATTTGCTAGAGGTGGAAAAATCTATGTTAAACAGTATCCCACTCATTTTATTCCGGATGTAGTCGTTCGCCGTGCTGAGAGTCGTTTAGGTGAACGAAGCTATAACCTGCTATCTAATAACTGCGAACACTTTGCTGTCTGGTGTAAAACTGGCGTCAGTAAAAGTCCGCAAATTCAAAATTTTATTCCGATTATTACTCAGATGAATACTGAGAACTTATACGAACCGATTAAACGAGCGCTACAAGAGAAAGATCCCGAGAAAGCTAATCGGTTATTAACGAAAGCCTTAGCCGATATTAAAGGAGTCTGGAATACGCTGCAACCGCAATATAATCGAGATGTGCGGGAGATAAGCGCTTGGCAGAAAGTTGCCATTCAAGCGCTGAAACAAAATCGGGAAGACTTAGCACGGGCGGCAATTGTCCGGAAGAAAGACTATGAGAAACGGGCGCAGGAGAATAAAGAGAAGTTAGATCAGCTTGCTCAGATGACGGAAACCCTGATCCGCAATCGGTTGAATGTGAAATAGATTTTGCCTTAAGTTTACTAAAACTATGACATCTCTTGAATTAGTATTACTGATTCTCATACTATTTCTGTCTGTTGTGCTTATTCTTTATCCTAAAATAGTCAAAACCGCAGAAGGGTTTATTAGGAGGAATAAAAATCAGATTTCCAGAGTTGTCAATTTATTGCATAAAATCTATCACTTTTTTCTTTTATTGGCTCGACTTTCCCCACTTCGCTTAATCAAAGAAAAATTGATCAAAAGATATATTTTTATTTTGTTTTCAATCGCTATTATTAAAATTATTTTTATTTATAATGAGAGTTTATGGCAATCAATACCTGTATTTATTCAAGGTATAATAAATAGTTTTGTAATTTTATCGATATGGGAGCTTTTGCAGCTTGCAATCCGAATAATTGAAAAAAACTTAGGGAACAAAAAGTAAAGCCAAAGCTAATTTCAAATAGGTTAAATGGTTGGATTAAATTCTGTCCGCTATACCAAATAATTTTAACAAGTATCAACTCCTTATTTTCCCCAATTATCTCCTGTTTTTTTGTCCAATCAGATAAAAGTAAGCGTGACACTACTAATAATTTTTTTAAAATAGTAATCTCACGCTTAGCTATAGAATCAGGTAATAGGATAGAATCGGTTTAGCGACGAGACGATAGCGCCATCACAATCCGCAGCAAATACCAGAATAGCAATGCCACTGACGCAAATAATTCTAGTGAAGCTGCAACATAGTGATGGGATGAGTAATGATGCATCACCTTAGAAGTATCGTAGAGAATCGCGGCGGAAGCAAAAGCAACCATAACCACGGAAAAGAATAAGCCCAAGGTGAAACCAAAAATTACGCTACAGATAATTAGTCCCAAGGCTACTAATCCACCAACTTTTAAGATACCACCCAAAAAACTAAAGTCTTTGCCTGTAGTAAAAGCAACGGCGGTTAAACCAGCAAACATGAGAAGGGTGAGTATTCCCGCCGTTGGGATAACAGTGGGATCTGAGAAATAAGCTGCAATGTACAGAATCGGGGCAAAAATCAGGGCTTCCGCAACAACGTAAATCCCCAATCCAGCGTACTGAGTGTTGACCGAATCCGCCTTAGCCGCTAACTCCCTGGAGAACCAACCGAGTACCGCAAAACCTGCCAGAATCGCCAGCCAGCTAAACCGACTTGCCGTGACAAACTGGGTTAATAGGGCGGCTATGCCCGTTTGAAAGAGTATAAACTCTAAAGCAATAAACGCTCCCACCGCCCCAGCCAGATGCATGTAGGTTTTCTGAATAAATTGAGCGCGTTCACTGGGGGGTGCTTGTGCAACTGTAACCATAGATTTCCTCCTTACTTGGGTAAGTTCTCTTGGTCGCAAAGCTGATTTATAAATACTATTCTAGTACTTGAAAAAATTAGTTTTGCATATCCCCGACTTCTTGAAGAAGTCGGGGATATAACTAAGCGATCGCACCCGATAGTTCTTGCCAGCGCTGATGCCACAATTGCTGCATCTTTTGGATAATCTCAGGTAAATCCTGAAAATCCTGACTTTGTTGATTTATTTCTGGGGCTAATCCCTGAAGTCGGCTAAACTCTCGGCAACAGTAGAGTACCCGTTCCCAAGCCCCATACCAATCCCTTCCGGCTTCCTGATGGGCGCGAATGGGTTTCAGGTGTTCTTCCTCGTTTCTCAGGTATTCAGCCTGTTTTGCCCACGCCTGACGCCAGGGTTGCACGGCTTCAGGTTGGTCATGCTGATCATACCAGTCGCGTTCACGGCGGCAGATTTCCCCTAATTCATCAAGCTGGGAACGAGAGGTACAGCGCCCAATCGCCGCTAATCCAGCCTCAATCCACAGGGGCAAGTTGCGATAACTGACAAAGATAGCGCGGGATTCCACTAGCTTGACCCAGATTTGGTGATGCCAGCATTCGACGCGATCGATGTGTTGGAGGGGAATGTTAAGAAATGTAGCGACTTGATGGCGTACTTCATCCAGAGAAAATTGGCGAGGATCAATTATCCCAGCCGTGATCAAGTTCCGAGACATGGTAAATCACTCCTGATTTGGGTATTTGCGGTAGCGTTGGCTTGATTTAGGACAGTTGATGTTGGATTTGTGGCGATATCGGCTTTTTTGCCATAAAAACGCTCAAATCCTCAACTCTAAATCAATTGACCCAAAGTCTTAGCCACCCCGCACAAGTTGCCATAAGAAGTCGGAGTGGCTAGAGGAGTGTTAGTATTTCTTCTAGCTTCCAGACTGGGTATTGCAGTTTGGGGGTTAGCTGCTCAGAGCTGCGCTAACAGCTTTGAGTGGCGCTAAGAGTTTTCGGTTTAATTTAGATTATCTTAGCAGGTTGAAGGATTCCTGCTCCAGAGTCAAGGCTTTGTTACAAAAGTTTATTTATGCTGTGATACCCTTCACTTCTGAATAAATTTCCTGCTAAAAGCTCAAGTAAGAATCGAGCTGACTGGGTAAGTATTTTAACCCGTTTTAACGGGTTTAAGCTTTTAGCCAGAACTTTAGTTCTAGGCGTAATGCTACAAACTTGTGTTACATCACGACAATTGAAAAAGGGCGGGTTTGAACAAATGTTATCATCAATAGCGCAATGAAAGTCCATAAACCCGCCCCTACATGGATAAATAATTAGTCACGACAATTGAAAAAGGGCGGGTTTGAACAAATGTTATCATCAATAGCGCAATAAAAGTCCATAAACCCGCCCCTACATGGGTAAATAATTAGTCACGACAATTGAAAAAGGGCGGGTTTGAACAAATGTTATCATCAATAGCGTAATCAAAGCCCATAAACCCGCCCCTACATGGGTAAATAATTAGTCACGACAATTGAAAAAGGGCGGGTTTGAACAAATGTTATCATCAATAGCGTAATCAAAGCCCATAAACCCGCCCTTTTTCAATTGTCGTGACTAATTATTTACCCATGTAGGGGCGGGGTTATGGACTTTTATTGCGCTATTGATGATAAAATGTGTTCAAACCCGCCCTTTTTCAATAGTCGTGACTAATTATTTTCCCATGTAGGGGCGGGTTTATGGACTTACATTCCGCTATTGATGATAACATTTGTTCAAACCCGCC